>JALHHX010000009.1 GCA_022837245.1 Lentisphaerota bacterium | reverse complement strand
CGTTGCCGAATGAATGATCGGTGCCGGCGTCTGGATGTGTAAAAAAAGCCATTGGCCTTCTCAGTTGCTCTCATCCTCTAGGGTGGCATTATGAACAGCATCGGGATAGAAGGCCATTTGCTTATATGAATTGAGGCACATCGCGTTAATCGTTTAAGCATATGCTAGCCTATTGCGGTGGTGCGTTTGGGTTCGTTTCGGAGCGGCAGCCATGCAAGGACGTGTTTGATCTGTTCGTCCCACACGTCCCATGAGTGTCCTCCGGGGCCTTCTGAATATTCCGCGTCCAAACCTGCTTTGAACATGTGTTCGCGTAACGCCTGATTGTCTTTGTAAAGGAAGTCATCTGTTCCGCAGAATTGGAAGAGCTTAGGCCGTTTTTCTTTCGGCGTTTCTAAAACCAGCTTGTCGACGGATGCAAACAAGTCATCGGTCGGGTCGGGCACCCCGTCGCCGAATATTGCTTTGAATTCAGGGGTGCGCTCCCATCCGTTTATGTTACAAACAGAAGACAAGCCTGCGCCGGCAGCGTAGCGTTCTGGACGGTTGATTGCGATTTTCAACGCTCCATAACCACCCATGGAGAGTCCCGCGACGAAGCGGTCCCCACGTTTGTCCGACAATGGGAAAAACGACTCCATCAGCCTGGGAAGCTCTTCCGTCATGTAAGTGAAATACGCGCGCCCCGCCTTCATGTCAGTGTAGAACGACCTGTGCCCGTTGGGCATTACGACCGCCAAGTAGTATTTGGATGCGTAGCGTTCGATGGAGGTTCTACGCTGCCAAATGGTGTGGTCATCCGAAAGCCCGTGCAAAAGATAGAGCGTGGGGATCTTCCGCGCAGGGTCTGGCCTGTCTGGGAGTATGACGTCAGCGTTTGATTGCATTCCCAGATTGTCTGAGTAAAAGTTTGAGTGGAATAGCGCCATGGTGTTGTTCTTCTTGTTTGCAGTGTTTTAGTGTTGTTGGTGGGCCCGTTCTCGGGGTGCTTGCCCGCCGGTCAAAGTGGAAGCTGGTCCGTGCGGAAGCCTCGTGTGAGAGCCCAGCGTCCTTGTCCGTCGTAAACGGAGATTCTGAAGAATGGGCGTTCGGAATGCGGCCGCGCGGGGTCGCGTGCGCCCTGCAGCCATTCCTTAATGTCGAATCGCGCCACAAGGCGCTCTCCGGCAGGTGCTGCGAATCGACGCTGGAAGCGGCTTTCCGTCGTGAGGAAGGCAAGGACACCATCTGGCGATTCTAGATGGACAGTGCCGTTTTCTATCCAAAGGTGATCTATGGATGGACCGGTGGAAGCGTAGAACTCGCCGCGCTCCAACGCGCCCATTACATCGGAGTATTCAAGTGTGGGAGACTTAATCATGGTCCAGCCACCGAATTCGCTTCCCGGGCCGTGATTGTCGTCCTGCGCGAGTGGAAAGACGTCCTTCCCCGCTCTTAAGTAGTTGTATAAAGGCAATTCGCTGTTATCGAGCACGTATCCGCCGCGGTGGCAACCGGTGTTGTAGCATTCCACGCCCCAGACGCCGTCAAGAGGAACGTAGTTTTCCGGATTTTGCAGCGACCAGCCCGGGTGGTTGTAGGATACGAGAAAGCCGCGGGCGTTGGCGCGATCGATCAGCTTCTGGATGCCCTCGAGGGAGTAGTCTGGCGTGCGTGAGTCGATTTCAAAATCCGACGGTACGAACCCGCTCGGTTCAAAGAATTTGCAGCCCCACCAATTCTTATCAGGGCAAATGTAAGGGAAACGCTTCGGGCATTCCTCTTTTGAGAAAAGGTTCAGGTGGTGGGTGGGCGTCCAGTGGTTGTCATACAGCCCTGGCTTGTTGAAAGCAATCTCGTATGATGTTATTGGCAGGAACGCTTCGTCCTTCAGATCCGTGTGCGGCAGTGGCACTTCATGGTCGCTGAATGCGACGATCTCATATCCGGCCGCCTTGTAGCGGGACTTTATTTCGGGCGGGGTAAACGTCCCGTCTGAGACTGTGGTGTGGCAGTGTAGGTTGGCCCGGCGGAACGCGCCGTCGGGTGGTAGCAGGTATAGGCGCATGTGTGCAGTTTATCTAGGGGTTATGGGGTTCTTAAATAGATTCCTTGAATCGCGTTGGCATTTATAGGGGTTTTCGAATGCACCGCCAAGGATACAACAACACGTCCCTGAGTTGAAGGATAAAACGCGTGGAACACTCGTCGGGGATGTGTTAAAATATGCCCATGGAACAGGAGAAGAGCAAGAAGTTTGATCGTGTCGTTGAATCACGGGTGTTGATGGATGCCAATACGCTGGGTGCGGCTTTGCATCGGCCTGTCGAAGTCCGTGCCGGACTGCCGGCTGTCCGCTTCGATTTGGACGGGACGTTCCGGGGCGAGTTCGCACCGTCTCTGACAGACCTGCGTGCCTTTGACCAAGTCGTGATGGTCTTCCGCACGGAGGGTGGGACTGTAAGCCCGACTCTTGGCATTGAGCTGACGACGCGGACGGAGGGCTTGGACGCACCCGATTCGTTCGGCACGGGGCATGCGCCTGATATTGCGTCAGAGGGCGACTGGTCGCGTTATCCTTTCCCATGGGAGAATTTTCTGGTGTTCGGAATGGGCGAGTTGGTCTATCCAGTGCGAAAAATTACCCTGTCCATAGGTGTCGGCTCCCCCGGGACGATCTTGTGGCTGGCTGAACTTCGCGTGGAACGCCGCGAGAGAGCTGTCGGACCGCGGCTCACCGACGCCGGACTTGAGGAGGCTCTTGGCGGGTTCGACGGCTACGCCATGCTGGCGCGCCTGCGCAACCGCCAACGTCCGTTTCACGATTTTGGAACGGTTAAACCCGCATCAGATGCCGCGACGCTGAAGAAGGCCGATGCGATCTGCCGCCACCACATAAACGGCTATGACGTTGGCGATCCAGTCAATTGGCGCCTAAATCCCAACGGCTATCTAGAATGGATGCACGCCTTCAACCGCCACGGCTGGATGAACGCCCTGGTGTCGGCCTACCTCGGCACGAACGACTCGCGTTACATACGCACGCTGGACGAGCTGTGGCTGAGCTGGATGCGCGACAACCCCGAGCCCGACGGACACAACGGCGGTGGAGATCCCGCATGGGAGACGCTCTCGGTGGCTGTGCGGGGGTGCCGTACTTGGCTCGATGCTTTCTTCGCGTTGCTCGATGATCCGAACTTCCGAGATATCACGCGTATTGAAATCCTAAAGAGTTTCCATGGCCATGCAGAGCATTTGCTACGTTATACGGGATATCCCAACAACTGGCTAATCGTCGAGAGCCAGTTGCTTTTTGTGCTCGGCGTGGTCTTCCCGGAGTTCAAACGAGCTGATGTCTGGCGCAAGACCGGGCTCGGGCGGCTTTCGCGTGAACTGGAGCGGCAAGTCTGGCCCGACGGTGCCGACTGGGAACTGGCACCGGGCTACCACATGATGGCCTGCCGCGGGTTCCTCGAGCCGCTGAAATTGGCACGTCTAAACGCAATCCCGCTGCCGGACGGCTTCGCCGAGCGTCTGACCGCCACATTCGATTACGCCGCGGGCATGACGCGCCCCGACGGAACCTTGCCGTCAGTTAACGATTCGAGCGGCTGGCACGCTCGGTCGGCCCGCGACTATCTGTCGCTTGGCTCGGAGATCTTCGACCGCCCTGAACTGGTTGCAAGTCCGGAAGGGCACTACGTCGGCAAAAGCCGAGCCTTTCCAGATGCCGGCATGCATATTTTGGCTTCGGGAACAGGAGCCTACGCCCTATGGGCGCTGTTTGACGGTGGTCCTCCCGGTGCGAGCCATTGCCACGATGACGCCTTGAACGTCGAATTCTTCGCATACGGTCTCCCTTTTATCGTGGATCCTGGTATAACTGGCTACATGCGCGACGTCTGGACCAAATATTACCGTAGCACGTATTCTCACAATACCGTCTTAGTCAACGGCTCCGGGCAGGCGTGGGCTCGGCAATCTCATGACGAACGGACCGCCAGCGCCAGGGATCGGGTGCAGACTGCGTCAGATGGGGTGATTGAGAGCGTAAGGGCGACTTATGACGGACCTTATGACGGGCAGCCAGAGGGACTTTCCCACACAAGGGCTTTGCTGTTCGTCCGCAGCCGCTACTGGGTGGTTTTCGACGAGGTGCGCGGGGATGCGGCACGCGACCTGGAGGCTCGTTTCCAATTCGTGCCGTTGCGGCTTGCGCTTGACCGGCGGCACCGCGTGTTCCGCACTTTGCGTCAAAGCCTGCCCAATCTGGAGCTTTGGCCCTTTGCGCCGGCCGGGCGGTTGAAGCTTTCGGTGGCGACGGGGGAGACCGATCCCGTGGGTGGATGGGTGAGCGACGTTGAGGATCAACCGGCCCCGCAGGCGCGGATCGCGCTCAAGGGGACAGGAGCCCTGCTGCGGCTGGTGACCGTTGTGGTTCCCTTCGCCCAAGGAGTGAACTCGGGTATCAAGGTGCGCCTACGCCGTGCCCTTGCGGACACCGATCGTGCCACTGTTGAAGTTTGCCATCCCACGGGCTCGGCTGAAGTGCTCACGTACGGGTGGCGTGATGGGATTGTCTCGGTTGAGTAGAAACAACACGTGGGGAATAGCTGATGGAATACACCGCAGAAAACACAAAGCGAGGCATGAAGCTGGAATTTGAGCTGCCACTGTGGTTTACGGAATGGGAGGCGGCTTTGCCGGCGGCGTTTGATACTGATGGAGACGCGATGCGGGCTGCCATCGAGGCCTCCGCCATTAACATAAAGGAAAAATGCGGAGGACCGTTTGGAGCTGTGGCTGTTGATTCCACCACGCGCAAGGTTGTCGCCGCCGGCGTGAACTTAGTGATATCGGCTAAGTCGTCGATGCTGCACGCGGAGATAGTCTGCATAATGCGCGCGCAAAAGGCTGTTGGTTCCCACACGCTGAAACCGGCGAAAGTGACGCTATACAGCAGTTCTGAGCCGTGCGCCATGTGCATGGGCGCCATCCCCTGGAGCGGCATTTCGCGAATTGTCTGCGCCGCCCGCGATGAGGACGTCAGAGCGACAGGCTACGACGAGGGGCGGAAACCAGCTGATTGGCCAGCGGCATACTCAGCGCGCGGCATCGAAGTCACGCGTGATTTCATGCGTGATGATGCCGCTGCCGTTTTGAAAAACTACGCCGCGTTGGGCGGCGTGGTTTACTAGACGCCTGTAGGATTACACCACGCCGTGGGCGATCATGGCATCTGCGACTTTGACGAAGCCGGCGATGTTGGCGCCCATTACGTAGTTGCCTTCGTGACCGAAGCTCTTGGCGGCTTCGTACGCGTTGTCGTGTATCGAGGTCATGATGCGCTTTAGGTTGGCGTCGACTTCCTCGGCAGGCCAGGAGAGGCGCATCGAGTTCTGAGTCATTTCAAGTCCTGACGTGGCGACGCCGCCAGCGTTGACAGCTTTGCCTGGGCCGAACGGGACGCCTGCCGCAAGGAACGCGTTGATCGCCTCCGGACGGCAGCCCATGTTGGATACTTCCGCGACTGCCTTGACGCCGTTGGCGATAAGGGCCTTGGCATCGTCGCCATTGAGTTCGTTTTGGAACGCGCACGGCATGGCGATGTCGACCTTGAGTTCCCAGGGCTTCTTGCCGGGGATGAATTTGGCGCTCTTGAACTTCGTGGCGAATGGTGCCACGACGTCGTTGTTCGACGCGCGCAGCTCCAGCATGTAGGCGATCTTCTCGTCGTTCATGCCTTCAGGATCGTAGATATATCCGTCAGGGCCGGAAAGCGCGATTACTTTAGCGCCCAGCTCAGTGGCTTTCATGGCGGTGCCCCATGCCACGTTGCCGAATCCGGATACGGCCAGGGTTTTGCCTTCGATGGATTCGCCAGTTTTGCTCAGCATTTTTGAAAGGAAATATACGGCGCCGAAGCCAGTTGCCTCGGGACGGATTAGCGAGCCACCCCAGCCCTGGCCCTTACCGGTGAAAACGCCGGTGAATTCGTCGCGTAGCCGTTTGTACTGGCCGAACATGAAGCCGATCTCGCGCGCGCCCACGCCGATGTCGCCTGCCGGAACGTCGGTGTTGGGGCCGATATGGCGGAATAGCTCGTCCATGTAGCTTTGGCAGAAGCGCATCATTTCGCCCTCGCTCTTGCCTTTTGGATCAAAATCGGCGCCGCCCTTGCCGCCGCCCATGGGGAGCGTGGTGAGGCTGTTTTTGAAGGTCTGCTCGAAGCCTAGGAATTTAAGGATGCTCAGGTTCACGGATGGGTGGAAGCGCACACCGCCTTTGTAAGGGCCGATGGCGCTGTTGAACTGCACGCGGTAGCCGCGGTTGACGCGGATGTTGCCATTGTCGTCGACCCACGGGACGCGGAACGTTATGGTGCGCTCGGGCTCCACGATGCGCTCGAGAATGCTGTATTTTTTGTACTGCGGCCTAGCTGAGATGACTGGCTCGAGCGTTTCGAGAACCTCGGTTACCGCCTGGATGAATTCCGGCTGATCTGGATCGCGCGCTGTGGCAGCCGCGATGACTTCTTGGGCATAGCTCATTTGAAACTCTTTCTACGTTAGTGTTATTGGAATCATGTAAAACAAAACGGGTAAAAACATATCATTCCGCCGCACGCAGAACAAGAAAATTCGTTGCATGGCCAGGGGCGCATTGGTTATAATGAACGATATGCATCAAGACGAATTCGACGATTCCCTGGAGCTATCCGCGGATGGTGGCGTCCCGGCGGGGAAACAGCCCCTGGCGGCGCGCATGCGCCCGCGCACGCTCGACGAAATCGTCGGCCAGCAGCACGTCGTCGGCCCCGGCAAACTCCTGCGGCGCGTCATAGGCGCCGACCGCCTCTCCAGCATCATTCTCTACGGACCGCCCGGAAGCGGCAAGACGTCGATCGCCGAGGTCGTGGCGCTTAGCACCAAACGCCGCTTCCGTCGCGCGAGCGGCGTGCTCTCCAATGTGGCGGCGCTGCGCAAAATCCTCGAAACGGCGCGCCGGACGTCCACCGGCGGCGGCACAATCCTGTTCATAGACGAAATCCACCGCTTCAACAAGGCCCAACAAGACGTGCTGCTGCCTTACGTGGAAGACGGTAGCGTCACGCTCATCGGCGCCACCACGCACAACCCGCAGATGTTCGTCAACTCGCCATTGACCTCGCGTTCGATGGTGTTCGAGCTGAAGCCGATCCCGGAGGAGGATGTAGTCGCTCTTCTCAAACGCGCCCTCGAAGACGAAGAGCGCGGCCTTGGCGGCAAGGGTGTGGCGGCAGACGACGACGCCCTCGCGCACATCGCCATGATCTGCGAGGGAGATGCGCGCAAGGCGCTCAACGCGCTCGAAATCGCCGCCCTTAGCACGCCACCGGAGGAGGACGGGCTCCGCCATATCGACGCCGCCGCCGCGCAGGAATGCGTCCAGCGCAAGATTCTCGAATACGATCGCGACGAAGAGGGCCACTACAACACAATCTCAGCTTTCATCAAATCCATCCGCGGCTCCGACCCACATGCTGCGGTCTATTGGCTGGCCAAAATGGTCGAAGCGGGGGAGGATCCGCGTTTCATCGCCCGCCGCCTCGTCATCAGCGCCTCCGAGGATATCGGCAACGCCGACCCGCGCGCCATAAGCGTGGCAGTTGCGGCAATGCAGGCGGTTGAGTTCATAGGAATGCCCGAGGCGCGGATCACTTTGGCGCAGGCGACCACTTACCTTGCAACCGCGCCAAAGAGCAACGCAGCGTATATGGCGCTCGAAAGCGCGGCCGCAGATATTAGGGCCGGACGCGTCATGGAAGTGCCAGAACATCTCCGCAATGTACATGTCAAGGCCGTCGACAAAGACTTGGGATATGCCTACAAATATCCACACGACTATGCCGGTAGCTATGTCGAGCAGGACTACATCCCCGTATCCAAGAAATATTATAAACCCACCGCCAACGGCTACGAAGACACTATTGCCAAACGACTGGAGCACTGGGAAAGACCCGGGAAGTAACCCCCAGTAAAAATTATTAAACAACCTCTTGCATGCCGTGGTTTATGTTGTTAGACTTGTGGGCGTGTAGAAGATTGCTTTACAGGCGCATAAACGCCGGTAACCGCGGTCAAAACATCGTAAACAAGGAGAGCGAACATGAGTGACATCGAAGAAGGCAGAGAGAGCAATGACACTTCCTCCCAAAAAGAGGATGTTCAACCAGACCAGAACCCACCAGACCAAGGTGCGCAAGCCCAGGTCTATCCGGATCAAAATGAGGCTCCCCCGGTTCAGCCGAAGGAACCCCTTTGCACTAATGTCGCCAAAGGGCTAGGTTTTATAAACCGTTTTTTCGACGACATCCTTTATAAAGCGCGTGGATTGCAGTTAGGGGAGTGTTTCTCCATCGGGTCGAAATGGGCCGTATGTATCGGTTCCGCAGCGTTCGTCGCCTTAGGTGCCGTCGCCGTCTTGGCCGCGGTCGTCTTGGGGATACGCGCGGATTCCGTCGTCATGGCGCTACTCGGGATCCTCGTCGCGGCGCCGGCATGCCTCGTGTTTTCATATATAGGAAGCAAACTGTTCGACGGCATCACGAAGCTGATCGAAAATTTCCCGAGCCGGTTCTCATCGCGCGCGTTCCTCGACTGCGTGGCGGCTGCCAACCTGTTCTTCGCCGCCGCCAGCGTGGTGATTGCCATAGTCTGGGGTGTCGCGGCGCGTTCCTGGGGCATCTTGGCCTTCTGGCTTGTTTTGGCGGTCGCGTGCGCGTTCATGGGCATCATGGCGCTGTCACCCAAAACTGTGAATTCGGAAATCGGCGGGGGATGCTCGCCAGCTGAGGAACTTATAGGCATAGTCTCGTTCAAGATCAAGGCGTTGCTGCTGACAGCCCCCTTCATTTGGTGCGTTGGAGCCGTCGCGATAGTGGTAGGATTGCTGCTGGCAATGTTTAAAGGGGACTACCAGGGTGCCTCGAGCATGGCGTTGGTTGGCATTATTCTCGGACTCCTCCCGATTTACGTCTACGTGTTGTTCCTGGCATTCGTCTTCTGCATCGACGTCTTGCGTGCCATCCTCTCGATTCCGTCGAAGCTCGATGCTTTGAGGAAATAACTACGCTAAAAAAGACACTTCCGCCCACACTTTGTCGAGCCGCGGGACTGACACGGTTTTTTTTGTCTTGAGTTCCTGCGCCCAGACGGAGACGCGAAGTTCTTCCAAAAGCCAGCGATGCTCCTCCATCGCCTTGCGGTTGAACGGCGCCCCTGCGCTGTCAAATCCAACCTGGCGTTTCCACAACGGACGCACAATACCGAGTTTTCCGCGTTCTTTCGCGGGGTCGATGTTGCCGCGCTCTATGCGGATGCGCACGGCCTCAAGATAGCGCGGATATTCACGTAGCCATTCATACGGCACTGCGCCTGCAAAACCGCTGAACACGAGCCCCCCGATCTGCTCCGCAATGTCGACTATGCTCTCTTCAGGCAGACTGGGTGCGTGTTCGAGCTTTGCGAAGCACGCTTCAGCCGCGTCTGATATGGCCGAAACAAGCCTCGCCATTTCCGCATGTAGTTCCCTGAATTGCGCCCGACGGGCTGCGACCAGCACCGCCAATGAGTCCGCAGTGCGTGGTAGCGTCTCGGATTCCGGCGCGTAAACCGCCAGCAACGCGCCGCGCAGGATGTCGGACTGGAGGTTCGGCTGTGCCGGAAGCGGCGAGTCGCCTCCCGGCGACGAGGCGAAAGCGATGTCCGCCGAAATGTCCCCGAAGCCGCCGCGCGATACAGTTTTAGGACGTCGTTTAGGAGCTTTCCCCGGTGTCCGCGATTCCGCTGGCGGGTGGAGGTTTTCGGCAAGCATTATCAGGCGTATGATGCCTTCGCGGTGCGATGCGGCCGCGGCCGCGCGCGTCGTGAAAAGCCGCAGCGAAACGGAACCGCCGTCGTCTTTGAGCGCCGGGTATGCATGTATGGGCGCAAGCGCCGCGCCGATCCGGAGCCGTTCGGGGATGTCGGGGAAGGACACGGTTTTTATGCCGCCAGTTTCCTTGAAGCCGCCGAAGTCGGGCTCAGCCGCTCCCGCCAGGGTCTCTGGAGCTAGTGCCATCAATTCCGCATGGAAATCGAAGACTTCCTTTTTTGAGCGCGAAACAAAAACCTGCGCTTTATTTTCGTCCACGACGCGCCAGCGTATCAGCAATTGTGGCGGCATGGCGCTTTCGAGCCAGATCGCGGGGGAGACGCGCACCCGGCATTCGCGGCTTAGCATGCGCGCGAGCGAATGGGCGAGCGGCATGTCCGCCTCCATCGCCTCGAGGCAGAGCTTGGCGATCGCGCGCAGATCGCGCCCTTTTACACCACCGAGCGCGGCAGCGATTTCATAGTGTGTTGCCCGAGGCAGCTCTTGGAGCATGAAGAGGATTTTGGATTGTACTGCGCCCGGGACAAGCCAGTCGGAATGCCAAAGACGAAGCAGCGGGATGTCGTGCATGGCGACAGTGCAGGTGATGCCGTCGTCGTCGCCCCGCGGGTTATGCCGATAAGATAGTCGCAAGCGCCTGCCGGCCAGATCGACGTGATCCGGGAAGCCGGCGGAGGCGTCGCCCTTTTCCTCGAAATCGGCATCGGAGAAAACAAGGCGGTCAACTTCCGCCCTTGGCGCATGCGCCAACCATTTGCGGAGCGCAGGCACATTGACGCAATCCTCCGGCAGGAGTTCGTCGTAATGCTCCACAAACATTGCGAGTTCGAATTCCGGGTTTGTCGAGCGCGTTTTGTGAGCGGCCGCAATGTACTTGCCTATGAACTCCAGGTTTTGCCTGACGAACTGCGGCACGGGTTTTGGGAATTCACCTTCGACGAGCCCGTGGCGTATGAAGAGCGCGCGGCAGAGCTCTGGGTTGATGTGCGAGATGTCGGAGCGCACGCCGTCGGAGACGAGCAACCCGTAGAGGACGACTCGCCGCAGGGCGCGGCCTGTCCCGATTTTGGGATCCCAGTATTCGGAGTAGTAGTTGTAGCGGCAGACGTGTCGGGCGGCCGGTTCGATCCAATCTGGATCGATCGCGGCGGCGCGGCGGGCGTAGAGACGCGCGGTGTCGACGAGCTCCGAGCACATAATCCACTTAGGCGGTTTCTTGAAAAGGCCCGAACCCGGGAAAATTGAAAAGCGCATGCCGTTCGCGCCCTTGTACTCGTGCTCTTCGGGATCCCACATGCCGATGCCGCCAAGGAGCCCGGTGAGCAGCGCACGGTGGAGGCCGTCGTCGGAATCGGAGGACGAGTTGGCGTCGATCTTGGCTGACTTCAACATCGCGGCGAGTTGCGAGCGCACGTCCTCCCATTCGAGAAGTTTCCTGTACGACACGAAATTGTCTTTGCAGCGCCTGCGCATGGCGCTGCGCGAGAGCGGCGGGGAGACGTCGTGGAAGAAGCGCCAGAGCAGGAGGATCGCGGCAAAGTCGGACTTCTCGGTCTTGAATTTCGCATGGCATTTATCTGCTTCGTCGCTCTTGTCGGCCGGGCGTGCCAGCGGGTCCTCGCATGATAGGGCGGAGACTACGGTGAGCGCGTCGCGCATGCACCGTTCATTTTCGGCGGCGAGGAGCATGCGCGAGAGGCGTGGCTCCAGGGGCAGGCGCACTATGTCGCGCCCTAGTGCGGTGATCGAATAGCGGGAGGCTGGCGGGTTGCCGTCGCGGTCCGGGCCGTTTTCGCGGATCGCCTGTAGTTCGAGCAGCTCCTTGTAGCCTTCTCGGATCATTGAAGAGGCGGGGGGCTGTATGAACGGGAAGGTGTCGAGATCGCCGAGACGCCAGTCTAACATCGAGAGTATGAGCCCCGCCAGCGAGGTGCGGCGGATCTCCGGCTCCGTGTATGCCGGACGTTTTAGCAGGTCTTCCTCAGAATAGAGGCGGATGCAAATGCCGGGGCCGATGCGCCCGCACCTTCCCTTGCGTTGCTCCGCAGAAGCCTGCGCGATCGGTTCGATGTGCAGGCGCTTGACGTGTGCGCGGTGGTTGTAGCGGCTGATACGTGCGAGGCCAGAATCTATGACGTAGCGTATCCCCGGAATGGTGACGGATGTTTCGGCGACGTTCGTTGAAAGAATTATTCTGCGTTTGCCCGGCAGCATGGTGAATGCGCGGCGCTGGTCGGCGGCAGGCAGGCTGGCCATCAGGGGAATTACGGCGCAGTCGGAAAGGGAGCGTCCATCAAGCGCCTCCATGCAGCTCCGTATATCGCGTTCTCCAGGCAGGAACACAAGGATGTCGCCGGGCGTCGGTTCTGAGACCGCCTCATCGACCGCATCAGCAACGGCATCGGACAAGTCGCCATCCTCCTCCGCTTCGCGGTAGCGCACCTCAACGGGGAAAGTGCGTCCGGGAATGTTGATCACCGGCGCATTGCCGAAAAATTCCGAAAATCGGGAAGTCTCAAGCGTGGCCGAAGATACGATTACCTTCAAGTCGCGGCGGCGCGGGAGGATTTGCTTAAGGCAGCCTAGGATGAAATCGATGTTGAGGGTGCGTTCGTGTGCCTCGTCGACCATTATAGTGTCATAGCGTCGGAGGAGGGGGTCGTTCTGTATTTCGGCGAGCAGGATGCCGTCGGTCATGAACTTGATCTTCATGTTGCGAGGCGTTTTCCTCGCGAACCGGTGCTGCCAGCCGACGAGGTCGCCGTGCGGTGCCATCTCCTCCGCCACTCTTTCGGCGACTGACACCGTGGCGACGCGCCGCGGCTGCGTGCATGCTATAAGGCCGTGTTCGCCGAGTCCGGCGGCGAGGCAGATTTTAGGTATTTGAGTCGTCTTTCCGGAGCCGGTTTCGCCACAAATGACGATCGCCTGGTTCTTTTTCAAGGCATCGACGATTTGGCCTTTGTATGCGAGAACCGGCAGCTCCGACGTTTTGAACAGCGCTGCCGGTGGCTGAGTTTGATCTTCTGGATACCCGTCTGTCATCGGCCGTTTATCACGCGGGGTCGCCCGGTTCCTGAATCGAGATCACGCCTTCTTTCGATTCGAGCGTGATGGCGCCGTCCGGGGTGGGGATGGTGAGTTGGGCTTCTTCGATAGGTGATTTCCCGGCTTGGAAACGTTCCTTCCATCCATCAGCCATCGGCTCGCAGCCAAAGACGACGATGGGGAGCAGCGCCGCGGGACCGCAGGCAGATGCGTGGCAGAGGCAATTGCCGAAAGGGTCTCCGTTTTTGGCGTAGAATTCACTTGAGACGGCGTCGGGATCGAATGTTTCGAAGAAAGTCGTCGCGCCGGCCCGCAGCATGCCGCCCCACATGCGGCGTATCGCGCCAATAGCCTCATCGGCGTGTCCTCCCATGTAGATGGCCATGATTTCAAAGAATGCCATAAACGGGGTTTTGACAGAGGGCAGGTCCCCATCTAGAAGGATGTCGGAAATGTGCTGCGCGAGATCTTCCTCGGCGAAGCCGGTGACGATCGAGAGGAAATTTGCGTGGCGAGTAACGGGGGAGGATGGGTCGCCGGGTATGGAGAAGAAGAGGCCCTCGTCGTCGTTGAATGCGATCTCAACTAGCTTGTCCTTGAGGGCTTCAGCATTTTCGTGGTAGAGTTCAGAGCTCGCCACGTCGTTCATGCGGTCGGCGATGCGCTCTGCGGACTGAAGTGCCATTATGTAGATCATCTGAAGCGTGGTCGAGGGGCCTTCCGCACCTTCGTCGGCATTTGAGACGCCGGGTAGGATGCCGTCGTTTGCTTTGGCGCCCTCGGCGAGGGCTGAGAGCGTTGACTTTATGTCGTCGTAGCTTTCTTCCAGGAATTCCCGGTCGTCGAAATACAGCTGGTACATGTCGTGGCAGAAGATGTACCAGAGGCGGTTTTCGGTTGAGGTCGCATCAATGCCGTACTGGGCGGCGAGCCTAAGAGTGTCGCGCACCGGATCCGGTTCGGCGAAAGCGTACGCGTTCGCCATGGTGCCAACAGCGAGGGTCGCCATGGGCGGGATCGGCGACTTGCCGGGGTCTCCGGAGGCGATTACGTCGCGCGTGCAGACGCGCAGCGTGTATGCAGCAGACATCCAGATACGGTCTAGTTCGTCGTCCGCATGGAAAGCGCCTTTGTACTCCATTGGGCGGATCTGCGCCTCGCAGGTAACAGTGAACTCCTCGCCGGATTCGACGGAAAAATATCGGAAGAAGGCGGGGGTGGCCGTCCTCCAAGAACCCGTGTGTGTTCGGACCATCTTTGCGGGGGCGGCATCGGCGAAAGACCGCTTGTATTCGATTTCGGCAAGCGATTCGGCGAGGTGCACACGCGGTTTGGCCTTCGAACGAACCGACACATAGCCGTAGATTTCACGCTTGGCGTCGTACTTCCCCTTTTCCAGGGACGCGACGCCGACGTCGAACAGTTCGAAGCCGAATTCGTTGGCGTTGGGCATGCGCTCGGGCTCTTCGAAATCCATGCCATCGAGCGAAACTTCCCAGTCGTCGCCTTCGGACTTGATGGAGGGAAGGGAGGCGGAATCCTCGTCGATCATGACTTTCACAAGGAGGTCGCCTTCAGAGGAGTTCATAATAATGATGCTCCCGGATTCTTCGTCGTCGAGTGCCTCGACATTGGCTTTGTCAAGAGAGAGTTCGGTGTTGCCATTGACGAATATTTCCAAGTTGCCGGGTTCTATGAACTTGCGGAAAAACACGAGCGAGCAATTGACGGGTGGCGAGTCTGGAGGTCCGGGGGCGAGCCCGACCGATTCCGCGACGCGGTCAGTGTGGCTTTTCATGAATTCCTCGTATTGCGCGGCGGAGTACAGCCACTCCCCGGAATCTTTCCGGGGGGAGTCGGCCGTGCTTGAGGAATATGCCGGGTCGATTACTTGTTTTTGTGACAATTGATGTGCTTTAGACGCCATGGGCAACTTCACCAACGTGGTTTCGCCCCAACTCTATTATATTGCTTTGCGTTTCGTCAATGTAAAAGTTTAAAGGAAATAGGCGACGGGGCGTTCGGAATTTGGAGTGCGACTGCAAGCGGTATCCCGCGCGACGCCGCTTTTTATGTGGCAAAGTCAGACGCAACGTCATAAGACTCGAATTCCTCGCCAATGGCGGTGCCGCCCATTGGTTGTCACCGCAATCCAAACGCAAGTGGTTAAAAAGCCATGCGGGCAATATTTGCATAGCCCTAGCCAGCATAAGCAACAACTCCGCGTCATCCGTGTGCGGAGGTTTTATTCACTTCCTGCGGGCAGGCTCTTGCCCGCAGGCTTACTTCGTTCCGTGGAAAAAGCCAAGCGTGGGCATTGGTGGGCGTCAGGCCTCTGCCGCCGTTGCGTTGCAAGTGCCACGCATCCAGCGAACGTTAGTGAGCGCATCGGAGTTAAATACCGCGCCTGACATTAGCTGCTCGCTGGATTAGGAGAGCGTCGCGGGCGCTTGCGAGTACACGGTTGGTGTCAAGCTCTGTCGGGATGCCGCGCAGGTCGTCGAGAAATGCATCCAGATAGGATTTCGGGTTCTCTGAATCAACTGGAATCTGGAGCGGCTCTTTTTCTCCGTCGAAATACGCGGCAACTGTTTTGGAGGCGGCGTTGCATTCTACCATGCCGAGCGTGCCCCAGAAGGTGAAGCGCCAGTAGGAGGGGTGGGTGAAGCCGAAGGTGGATGGAGCGGAGTACGAGATGTCGCCCATGACGCCGCATCCGTTGTCGAGCTCGAGCATCACCTGGGCGGCGTCGCGGAATGAGTCGCTGCGGACGTCGAATGCCTGCCATTCCCTTGCCGCGGTGATTTTGGCGATGCCGGATCCAGCTATCAATGGTATGATGTCGAATGCGTGCGACCCGATGTCGTTGATCGTGCCGCCGTGCTTGCCGGCTTCGAAGTACCATGAAGGTCGTGTGTTGCGGTTGAGGGGATGCTGCCCGGTGAATAGTATCTGCGTGATTTTGCCGAGGCGTCCCTCCGCGACGAGGCGGCGCGCGACGGCTAGCGCGCGGCTTGATCGCAATTCCAGCATGCATCCCACGCACAGCCCGCCGGCCTCCGCCAGGCTGCGGATTTCTTCTAGTTCTCCAAGGTCGGTGCAGAGCGGTTTGTCGGCTATGACGTGGCGCCCAGCCTTCAGCGCCTGTATGGCCATCGAGCCGCGTTTGGCGTAATAGTCGCCGATAGCGATCACGTCGCACGGCACGTTCTCAAGAACGTCGGCAAAACGTTCGTGGGTTATCTCCACTGTTCCCTTGGTGGCAAGCGAACGCCTTGTCGCCTCGTTTTCCTCGCAGCAGGCTACGACCTCGAAGTCGTCTGATGCTTTCATGTTTTTGAGCAGCGAGCCTATGTGCCCGTGCCGGAATCCGGCGAATGCCACTTTGAAATGTTTGTTCATTTTTCCCATATCGGTTAATTGCCACGTTTATTTTTGTCGATGGCGTTGCGTATATCCCGGACGAATGCGTTTTCAGGTTCAAGCTCCAAGACGATGTCATACTCCGCTGCAGCTTCGTCGACGCGTCCGTTTTTCAACAGTATGTTTGCGAGGTTTTGGCGGATGTCTGCCCGTCGCGGTGCTTTTGATTTTGCCGTTTCGTATGCTTGCATGGCGTCGCCCGTCCTGCCCATCTGCTCGAGGGCCACTCCGGCGTTGTAGATGGGGTCGGGGTCGTCTGGGCGCAGACGCGAAGCTTCGGCGAAGTTGCCGAGAGCGGCCTCTAGCCTGCCTTCGTTGGCCCGAAGCAGGCCGAGGTTGTAATGGGCGTCGGGGTTGTCCGGTATTTTACGTATCGCCGCGAGATATGCTACTTCCGCCCGCGCGGTTTCCCCGGTGTGCTGCAGCGCCAGGGCGAGATTGTAGTCGGCGGGATATTTGGGATCCAGACGCAGTGCGTGTTCGTATGCGGCGACGGCTTCCGCCGGGCGGTTTTGTTTGAAGAGAAGGAGCCCGTAGTTGTAGTAGGCGGCGACGAATTCAGGGCCTGTCTCCACCGCGCGCAGCAGTGCCGGTTCGGCGCGTTCGAGATCCCCGAGGTTGAGCCAGTGAACACCGATGTTGTTCCAGGGGATCGGGGCACCAGGGTCAGCCTTGACCCATTGGCGGGAGAAGGCGAGGTCATCGCGGAACGACGCGCAGCGTCCGAGCGTGATGGCGGCGCAGACGGCGGTTATGCCGCAGGCTGCTGCCAGCAGGGCGTGGCGGTGGCGACGGATGGCGGGGTATGCGCCAAACACCGAGGCGGCGAGCGCCGGCACGGCCAAACCGGCGAGGAAAACGTAGCGTTCGTCGAAGTGGGCCTCCTGCTCGAGGATGTTTGCGGTTGGCAATTGTATAATCACATACCATGCTAGCCAGAACAATGTGATGCGTCCGACCGAGCCGCGCACGCGCCAGGCGGCCAGCGCGAGCGCAACCGCCACGATCGCTGCCACAACCGCGCGCCAAGGAGGAACGAGCCATACCTCGGGCGGCGGTTCGTACGCAAGCTGCACGAACGGGGCGATCATCGACTGCATGGCGTAAACGTACGAGAGCAGTGGACGCCAGGGAAAGCCGTCGGTGGCGAGCACCCATTCCGAACCGCCGAAGATTTGGCGTCGAATAAACAGGTAAATAATAGCGACGACCGCCATAGCGCCATACCATGATGCGTTTTTGACGGGCTGTTTCAACCGCTTATCACCGACCAGGTCGAGGGTGTCGGAGAGCAGGAAAAGAACAGGCAGAACAATCGCCTGCTCCTTCGAAAACAGAGCAAGCGCCCAGAGCACGACGGCACCGGTGCGTGCGCGGGCACCCGGCATCAACCAGCATTGCATGGATAGGAGCATGAAGAAAGCGGGCAGCAAAGTCTCGCGCCCCGAACAGGCGGGGTACACGGTGGAAGATGCGACCGGGTGGGCCATGAAGACGAGTGCTACTATCGCGGCGGCAGTCCTGCCAAGATTGAATGGCTTGCCTCTCATCAGCCCGTATGCGGCGAGGGCGGTGAGTCCAGCTAGCACGGCGTTGAAGGCGTGGAACGGTGCGGCGTCCTTGCCGTGGATAGCGTGCTGCAGGCGGAAAGTCAAACGCGAAATCGGACGGTAGTACGGCACAGTGGGGAAGTGGCGTTGGCCGAAAATCTCCGTGAAGTCCTCGACGGAGTCGGGGCGGTCTTCTTTGAGGATAAGAGTTTCGTCGTCGTAAACGAAACCGTTTCGGACCGATGGCATGTACAGGAGCGTGACCAGAAGGAAAAGCGCCGCAGGCAGTCCGAATCGGAATTTGCGGGCTTTTGCGTGCGGCGGTGATTTCGAGGTGCTGTCGTTCTGTTTCATTGATCGGCTTGCTTGATCTTCAAGTGATAAGATTGGCAACGTCTGTTAGGATGCCATTTTCCGACGCAAAAGTCCAACGGTTCTGTTATTGACACATACGGCTTCGAAATGATATTTTCAATCGGAGATGCATGTGGCGCGAAGTAATGACGGCAACGTTTCGGAGGGAGAATGAACGTGAGCAAGAAACCAGAAGACTGGATTGAAGAGTTGAGACCGAATTGGGAATCCGTGTTCGAAGCGTGTTCCACGTGTCCCGCTGTGGGTTCCGCCCGCGGATACCGCCTGCCGGGACAGGGGGTGATTGTCGAGGCGCTGAACGGACTGGTTGCGATGCTTTTCCCGGGGTGCCTGAGCCACGACGCTTCGCCGGCGTTCGTGGGCGATGCCAACGGCACGGTCGACGCGGCGAAAATAGCGCGGTCGCTCTACGATTGCGTCCTGCCGGTCGCCAAATATTACTGCGACCGCCAAGAGTGCGTTTTCTGCGGGGATTGCGAGAAGTTCGCGCGCGAGTCCGTGCAGTCGCTCTTCAAATCGGCGGCCGAAATCCGGGAGACGCTGCAGCAAGACGTCCAGTCCGCATACGAGGGCGATCCCGCCGCGACCTCCCAGCTCGAGGTGGTCATGAGCTATCCAGGACTATATGCGATCACAGTGCACCGCGTAGCGCACCAGCTCGTGAAGGCCGGGGTGCCGCTCATACCGCGCGTCATGAGCGAATATGCACACTCGAAGACGGGCATAGACATTCATCCGGGTGCTCAAATCGGCCCGGGTTTTTTCGTGGACCACGGCACGGGCGTCGTGATCGGGGAGACGTGCGTGATAGGAAGCAAGGTCAAGCTCTACCAAGGCGTGACGCTCGGGGCGCTAAGCTTCGCCAAAGACGAACATGGCAATCTAGTCAAGGGGATCAAACGGCATCCGAACGTTGAGGACAACGTCATAATATACGCCGGCGCGACGATTCTTGGAGGCGACACGGTGATCGGGCATGACTCAGTCATCGGCGGCAACGTGTGGCTAATCAATTCAGTGCCGCCGTTCTCCAAGGTATACAATGACCAGCCCGCGCCGCGCGTGCGCACGAAATCCTCGACATGACGAACAGCAGGATATGGCGCATAAAAGGCGCCCGGATACTGGACCCCGCCTCGGAAGCGGATTACGTGGGCGACGTCTGCGCGATGGACGGGCGCATCGTCGCGAAGATCCCCGAGGGCGTGGAGGCAGTGGAGTTCGCAGGCGATGGCATGATAGTCGTGCCAGGGCTCATAGACCTCCATGTGCATTTCCGCGAGCCGGGCGGTGAGAAGTCGGAGACGCTCGCGACTGGAAGCTCGGCGGCTTACAAAGGCGGTTTCTCAACCCTGGTCACGATGCCGAACACGGTTCCGCCGGTCGATACGCCCGAGGCGGTGCGACACCAACTCTCTGCACAGGTTTTTCCGCAAGGCGGAATTCGCATTTTGCCGGCAGCATGCTGCACGGCCGGTAGGGCGGGCAAGAAAGCCGTCGACATAGAGGCTCTGGCGGAAGCCGGCGCCTCTGCCTTCACGGACGACGGGTCCATGGTTGCGGACGACTCAGTCATGGAGGAGGTCATGAGGCGCGCGGCGAAGCTGGGTATGGCGGTCATGGATCACGCCATTGATCCCGGCATAGCCGGAGGAGGAGTCATACGCGAATGCCAGGCCGCCCACATGCTCGGGTTGAAGATTTTCCCGGACGAAGCGGAAACAGTTGCCATTGAGCGTGACATCGCCCTCTGCCGCAAAACCAGATGCCGCGTACACATACAGCATCTTTCTTGCGGAGCGTCAGTGGATTTGATCCGCGCAGCGCAAAAGGAGGGGCTTCCGGTGACTGCGGAAGCGACGCCTCATCATCTGATGCTGTCCGCCGAGGACATACCGGGTGACGATGCGAACTGGAAGATGAACCCGCCACTAGGAACGCGCAAGGATCTCGAACAACTGCGCCAAGGCGTCCTGGACGGCGTGATAAGCTGCTTCGCCACTGACCATGCGCCACACGCCCTCCAGTACAAAAGCCGCGGATTCGCCATGGCGCCGTTCGGCGTGACTGGGCTTGAGACGGCGGTCGCAGCCACGTGGACCGCCCTGGTGGAAGAGTGCGGCATGGCGCCACTTGAATGGGCGCGCCGCTGGCTTTGCGGTCCAGCATCGGTGCTTGGCATCGAGGCGCCGTCGTTCGCCGTTGGCGCACGGGCATCCGCCACCATGTTCTATGTGGAGCCGTGGACGGTGTCGGAGGACGATTTGATTTCCAAGTCGCACAACAACCCATTCATAGGCCGAACGCTCATTGGATCGGTTTTCGGGATGCTAGGTTAGGGATTACCGCGACCTCGCCACGTGCGAGCTCCGGCAGCCAGCCGGTCTGCGCTTCTAGGACGGCTTTGGCTCTGATCCCCCCACACGCGATCCTGCAGGGGCGCACGTTACGCGAAACTTTTAGCACGCCGCGATTTTTATCCAGGAAAATCAGGTCTATGGGGAACTTCATCCCGAAGGTGTGCACCGAGCCGCAGGGATCAAGCAGCATTAGCGTCCCTGTTTCAAGCCCAGCCCTTCCCAGAAGGCCATGCATGCGTTCGCGGACACGTTCCGCGATGAGACACTTCCACGGGCCTTTGCCGCCAATCGAGATTAGTTTCCCATCCATGGTTTGCACCAGCCCGCGGCTAAAGTTTGTGATACTCGCGGAAAATTTCGTCCGCCTCCTCGCCCATGTAGCGGATTCGCGTTTTCATGTCTGTTTTGCGTACATCGATTAGGATTAGGCCATCAACCACGTCGTTGAAATCCGGATCGAGGTTGAAAGCGAGTATTTTGCCGCCCAGTTTGAGGTACTGCTTGATCAGTATGGGCACCCCCTTGTGGTCTTTCTCGATGTCCTGAATTATTTTAGACACCTCGTCTACATCGCCGATTAGGTCGTCGAAGACGGGGTTCTGCCACTCCTCCTTCTTTTTTGTCTTGCGTGGCTTCGTCCGCGGCTTGACGAGTCGCTCGTATTCAGTGGAGAAATTTGACAGGCGTAGCGATCTCAAGAGCATGTTGCGCGACGCGTCCTGGTATTCGGCGGTGATGCTGACCGGGCCGAAAAGGTTCGCGTACTGCGGGTTTTGTGAAATAAACTTTCCAATGCCTTTCCAAAGGAAAAGCAACGGCGCGAAAGTGCGCTGGAATTCAGGGCGGACGAACGAGCGGCCAAGCTCGATGGCCGGCTGGAATTTCTTGAGGAACTTGTCGTCGAACTTGAACAGCGTGTTCGTGTAAAGGCCGCCTGCGCCGAACTTCTCCTGGATTTTATCGGCCAGGCCAAGTCTGTATGCGCCGACGATCTGGCGCGATTTCGTGCTCCAGAGGAAGAGGTGGTGGTAGTGCGAGTCGAAGACGTCGACATCCGTCTTGCGGCCGGTGCCTTCGCCCACTTCTCGGAAGGTTATCTCCCGAAGCCGGCCGATTTCACGCAGGATGGAGGAGTCGGGCGGGAGGGTGGTGAAATAAACATCGAGTTCGCCGCTTACCAGATGCGACTTTCCCGGCAACGCGGCGATTTCGGCCTCGATGCGCTCCACCGGCGTCTCGGAGATGATTTCCTCCAAGCCCTTCTCCTCCTGCTTCTCCCGGCGTCGAAGCCGCAACAGCTTGTGTTTGTGGAGCTTTTTCGGGACACGTCCCTCCAGTGAATACGACCTCAGGCGGAAGTATTTGGCAAGATCCTCGTCGGATTCAAATCTCGCCATTTCCGATGGCTTTATCGGCGTTCCCACGTACGCCTCCACGTTGCGCCGCCTTTGGTTGTTCGTCATGCTGGGCAGCATTATTGTGCGTAGCCGCGGGTGTATCAGCCCTGCGATTTGGAACGCGGCAGGGTTGCGCCCCGCGAAAAACATCGGCACCACTGTCGCACCCGTCTTGCGCGCCATGCCTGCCACGGTCGCGGACCAAGCGGGGTCACGTACGCGGCCGCTCTTCAAGTCGATGCTTGACACCTCGCCGGCCGGGAATATTCCGATCGCATGCCCGTCTTTGAGCCATTTCATAGATTCCAGCAATGGCGCGATATTCTGTTTGGAGGCATCTTTAGTGCCGAAAGGATTCACCGGTATAAACTGATCGCGAAGCTCTGGGATCAGCTGTAGAATGTAGTTCGCCATGATCTTGGAATCGGGGCGCCGGTTCAAAATCAGGCTCTGCATGATGACTCCCTCGATGCCTCCGAACGGGTGGTTGGCAACCACTATCACCGGTCCTTCTCTCGGAATCCTCTCCCTGTCCTCGTCGGATATCACCGTGTTCACGGCCATTCCGGAAAGGATGTAGTCCACAAACCAGCCGTTGCCTTTGGTTTTCTCCTGGATCTTACGCCCATCGCGCAGGATGTTGTCAAGCTTGGGCAGTCCCACCATATGCTCCACAAGCGCGCGCGACACGCTGTTGCGCAGTCCAAACGGCGCCGTTGCCGGATTTATCCTAAAAACTCGGTCATCGTTCTTTTTTTTCACTATCAACCCTCATAAAATGTGTTTGGGCGGACTTAAAAACACCCGCGCCCCGGATATTGCCTCCAGTATACCAGAACAAGCATGGTCTGCGCAACCGCGGGCAAGCTTTGACTTTGACTTTCCCGAGGGGCGCATCTCCGTCTTTCACCCAGATTTTGGATTTTTGAGGTCTGGCCCCTATTTTTTTCTTTAAAAAGGCAATAACGAATGGAGCGGATTCTAACAGATGCAGGGCTGGTAAGGAATAAAATTTTGAGTGCGCAAACTTCCGGGGAAATTTTTCCATGTTGACTTTATGAGAAAGAAAAGAGTATCTTCTCGCATTAAGAAGTCGTTTGGGTGAACATCTTTTTATTTGTTAACAATGCCAACGATAAAGTGTAAATAATACAGATGGAGATAAAAATGAAAAAAAAGTTAATTGCAGCGTTGTCTACGTTAGTCTGCCTTTGTCTTTCGGCAGGCGCGGCAAACACGTTTACGGCGGTTTCTGGCAACGACTGGAACACCCTCGTCAACTGGAGCGCGGGGATCGTGCCCACCAACGGAGAATCGGTTGTCATTAATGACAACGTGACCCTTACAAACTCGACGGCATCACTTGCGTCACTCTCGGTGGCAACAGGGAAGACACTAACGTTCGACGGATGGGATACTGTGCTAAACGCAAGTGCCGTGTCCGTAACAGGCACGGTGACGCACGCTCAAAACTCCGCGACCACGACGAACTCGCTCGGCGTGTGGGTGCCGAATGCGCGTGTGCAGATCAACTGCGACACCATTACGGTCGCCACAGGCGGCAAGATTTCGGCAGACGCGCTCGGCTTTCTGGGCGGCAAGCTCAGGTATGCTGCAGGCAATGGCCCCGGCGGCGGTGCCGCCAACTCCATCAACGGCGGCAGCCATGGCGGGAGGGCAGTTTCGGGGAATCCGGGCATTGCAGGTGCGTCGCCTTATGGCGATGCGGCTTCGCCTGCAGGCTGGGTTGGTAGTGGCGGCGCGGCAGGCGATGGCAACGACCGCCCAGGCGGCAATGGCGGTGGTGCGATCTCCATCGTGGCCTCTGGCGTGGTGACCGTCAACGGCACGATATCCGCCAACGGCCAGAATGCTTCCTACATCCATGGCGGCGGCGGCTCCGGCGGCTCGGTTGCCATTTCATGCCTTCGTATCGATGGCTCCGGCACGGTGTCGGCAGCCGGCGGAAAGGGCTTAACTTGGGGCAGCAGCGGCGCAGGCGGGCGTGTTGCCATCGCCTACGATGCCGCAGCGATGCAGGCGGCTCCGCTGCCCGCGCTCGTCTTCTCGGCGGCCGCTGGGCTAGGGGGAGCATGGTCGAATAATTCCAACATTTGGCCTGCTACGCCCGCCTTGTTCGACTCGGAGCCCGGCACGCTCTGGTTTACAGACGGGCAGTTCCTGACGAGGCTTGGCACCGGGACTTTCCGGCACAGCGGCTACTGGGTGCAGGAGAGCGGCACGCAGTGGGATTTGCCGTCCCTCAAGATGGAGAACGCATGGCTGGCGTTCCCGAACCCCGGGTTCGTGCTGAACGTCGCGGGGGACATGAGCATAAAAGGCACGGATCCTCGCATCCACAAAGCCACCTTCACCAACGGCACGCTCAAGTGCGGCGGCAACCTGACGGTGGACAAGGCCAAGATTGACATGATGACGAGTTTCGAGGGGTCGCCTACAGTTGACGTGACCGGCAACATGTCCATGCTCAACGCGGCCGTCATCGACATGCGCCTCGGCGGCGCAAGCCCGACCGAGCCGGGATTCGAGGGCGTTGTCAAGGTGGGCGGCGCAATGTCGCTCGCCGGCAACAGCATCATATACCTGTACTCGCACCCGACGAACGGCGGCACGGCGCTCTTCCGCGTGGGGTCGCTTGATGTGGCGGCAGGCAGTGCGTTCGATGCCAACGGCAGGGGATACAGGGGCGGCAAGAAAAAGGACGACCCCGGGTTTGGCCCGGGCGCAGGGCAGAAGATCACTGGCGGATATGGCGGCGGCGGGTACGGCGGGGTCGGCGGTCTTAGCGGCCCCACCTCCGGCAACACGTATGCAACGGCGGAGGCCCCCACGGAACCCGGCAGCGGCGGTAGCGCGGCAGACCACGATACCCGCACCGGCGGCAATGGCGGCGGGGCTATATGGATTGAGTCCACCGGCTCCGTAGTGCTAAACGGCGGCCTGCTCGCTAATGGCGATCCTGGCATCGGCACACATGCGGGCGGTGGGTCTGGCGGTGGCATATACATAAAGTGCAGCGCAATCTCCGGCAGCGGAATTGCCAGCGCAGGCGGTGGGCAGGGTATTGGACTATGGGGCGGCGGCGGCGGCGGCGGGCGCATTGCTGTTGATTACGACGCCACGGCGCAGGCGGCGGCCGCAAACAAGAACGTGCGTTTTTACGTAATGCATGGCTCCGCGCCAGCAGAGAAATATCTGGGCGGCTCCGGTACGCTTTATTTCCCTGATACGCAACTCCTTGTTGATTCTAATGGGTTCTTGGTAAGCTCTGGATTACCTGTAATTCCAAGCTTCACATCGTGGGAGCTTGACCGCCTTGTCGTCAGCAATTCCTATTTGTTACTCCCTGACAACTTCACACTTAACGTTACAAACGACCTTGTAATTTCCGGTACGTCGCCAACAACGCACAAACTGGTTGCGCACGGAGGCGTGATCAATGCCGGCAGCATGCGTCTCGATAAAAATGCAGGACTTGAAATTTATGCTGACATCGTTTCTGACCCGTTGACACCCGGCGCGTTGGTCAATGTCGATGGCGAGATGTACCTCGGGCAGAACACCTGGGTATATCCTATATCGCACCCGACAAACGGCGGCTCTGTCAAATTCTCAGTCGGTTCGCTAAACGTGCAGGCTACGAGCGGCTTCGACGCCACCGGCAGAGGATTTCAGGGCGGCCCGGGTTGGTACAATGGATCGCCTGTTGGCTACAGCGATGGATACGGCCCCGGCCGTGGCGGATGGGTGAACGGTACAGCTTACAACGTGTTCAGCAAAGGCAGCGGTGCAGGACATGGCGGTCTCGGCGTTGAAAACACCCCCGTTTATGGCCATACATACGGCGACTATACCGCGCCAGTGCAGCCGGGAAGCGGTGGAGCCGGCGGCGATTCAACCTCACGTCTCGGCGGCAACGGCGGCGGAGTTGTCTGGATTCAGGCAACCGGAACTGTGAACGTAAATGGGGTGCTATTGGCAGATGCTACGACTCCAGACGAAGAGGGTGGCGCAGGTTCGGGCGGCAGCGTGTTCCTGACGTGCGACAAGATCACAGGCGTTGGCGGGCGGATCAGCGCCTCAGTGCCGCCTCTCTCCGGGAAACGCCGTAGCGGCGGCGCAGGCGGTCGTATCGCCGTCGTCTACAACACAGCGTCCCAGAATGCCACGCCCGTGCCGGACATCAGGTTCTCCGCGTCCGCTGCTAATTCAACCGACGGCTTAGCTAGGGAATCCCAGTACGCCGGACTCGGCTCCCTGTACTTCCCGGACAACATGTTCCTCTCACAGACCGACGTTCTCAAACTCAGTGGCGTTTGGATGCGTGACGACTTTGCGGGCTGGGATCAAGAGACGCTTATGATTGATAACGCCTGGCTGGACATGGCTAGCGGCGAAACCCCCGTAGCGTTGACAGGCAACTTGGTTGTTCTCGGAACCAACCCCAACCTGAGCCGTCTTGTGCTCACGAACAGCCAGGTCTCGGTCGGCGGGAATACGCTTCTCGACGGCGGCGGGCTCGTGCTATACCCGGGTGAGACTTCAATCGCGTCCATGGATGTCGCGGGAAATCTCGTCGTGACCAACAAAGGTGCGCTCCATGTCACAGGCGGCATCACGGACTCCGTGTTCGAATATGGTGCGCAAGTCGACGTGGCCGGCGACATGGTGGTCGCGGCGAACTCCTGGGTCTACCCCTACTCGCACCCGACGAACGGAGGCTCGGCGCGGTTCACCGTGCGCAACCTGGACGTCTTGGCCGGCGGAGGCTTCGACGCATCGAAAAAGGGTTTCGCGGGCGCCGCCGCGCAAACCAATGGCTTCGGTCCCGGATGGGGCGGCTTCGTCAGGTACAAGGTCTCCGCCATGGACGGCGGCGGCGCCGGCTACGGCGGACGAGGTGGCGGTTGGCTTGAATATGCTGGGAACGTCTTCGGCGAGACGAACGGCATGTTCATCGCCCCCGCAGGTCCGGGTAGCGGCGGCGGAGGAGGACTTACTGTCGGCTACTTTGGAGGCTCCGGCGGTGGCGCGATAAACATCGTCGCCTCGGAAGATATCGTTATGAATGGCAGCCTGCTTGCCAATGGTGGCAGTGGAGCTGCAGGCAACAGCGGAGGAGGGTCTGGAGGTGGCATCTGGGTGCAGAGCCGCAAGTTTAGCGGCACGAATGGTGTCATAAGCGCAGCAGGCGGTGCTGGCGGCGGCGATATGAGCGGCGGCGGCGGTGGTGGCCGAATTGCAATATGGCACGGTGTTCCGGCGGAAGACTTCGACCGCTTGCTCGCGGGCAGCATGAAGCGCGTTGTCACCAATTCGACGCTTGAGACCTATTTTGGAACATTGACCGCAGTAAACGGTGCGGACAAGGTGAAGTCGGGCTTTTATCCACCGCGTTCGGAGCCGGGTACAGCTTGGTTCGTTACAGTCGTCCCGCCCGCTGCGACGATGGTCATAGTCAGGTAGCACCGTGAGAAAGCCGTCGTAGCTATGCGTGCGGCTCACTCTGGCTTGTGGGTACTGCAACGCA
>JALHHX010000167.1 GCA_022837245.1 Lentisphaerota bacterium | reverse complement strand
CTGAAAACCGCAAAAACGCCTCGCCGACGCCACAGAACGCGGACTTAAGGCAGAGTCAATGCACCTCGGCGCGAGGCCGTGCATTTACCTTGCCCAGGGTTGCATTCACTTTGTCCGGCGACCACCTTCGGAAATTCATTGCGAGTCGCTAGCCGCTAGTTTCACGGGATCGACGAAGCTTGCGACAAAGTTCGCGACAAAGATGCCCTGAACCTCGTCGTCGTGCGATTACGATTACGATTAGGATTAAGATTAGGATGCTACAGCCTACAGCCTGAACCCCTTGTGCATCGACAAAGCTCTCGCGACAAAGATTCCCTGAACCCCGAACCCTGCCCCTCACTCACCCCCAACCCCAAGGAGATCATCCCATGAACGACAACCAGCAACTGCTCGACGTGCTGACCCGCGAGGGCGTGCTCGTCGCGGTGAACGTCCGCTACTGGCGGGCGCGCAAGAAGCTCGACGCGCAGGACGTGGGGCTCGACCCCGACGACGTGACGGAACGCCTCATCCGGTCG
This sequence comes from Lentisphaerota bacterium, assembly GCA_022837245.1. Classification (GTDB taxonomy): domain Bacteria; phylum Verrucomicrobiota; class Kiritimatiellia; order RFP12; family UBA3636; genus JAAZFF01. The sequence goes on along the minus strand of JALHHX010000167.1, from coordinate 3,966 downwards.
CTCTATCAGCCCGTCTACCTGGGCGAGCGCGACGAGATCGACGCCGACGACTGCACCCTCGAACGCCAGCATTTGAAATACAAGCCGGCGGCGTAGGATGACGCCCACGCTGAAGCTTTCGGCGCGCCAGTGACGAATAGCTTCAGCGTGATGTCGCTGGTCAGTCTTCTTTCAGTTTCGGAATTGTCAGCACCAGTTTGGTCTGAATCCCTGGGCCACGTCCAATCTGGGGATTGGCTCTCATGATTGCCTTGATCCCCTCCGATCGATTCTCTTCTCCATAGTACCGCTGTGCGATGAGGGCAAGCGACTCTCCACGCTGGACGGTGTGCCCTGTCGGAAGTGCCACGCGGGTCGGTTGCGGGGATGCGCATCCGGCGAGCAGCAGGCAAACCAAGATAGCGATTCCTTTCATCATCATCTCTCCGCGAACGTTACCGCTCACCGACGTTTCTGCCGCTTCGGCAGAAACGTACGGTGAAGCGGCTGGTTGGGGCTTTCATTCTGATATCTCTGCCTCGTTGCTGCCAGTGTGAACAAACAAGAACCCCGCGTCCTTTCCTTTCGGTGTTAGGAAGCGGACCAAGAACACGTCATTGGTGATGTGGATCACACCAATTGCTGGCATCGTCACGCCTTTGCGCAATGCAGTCCGAAATACGAACTCGTTCCCCAGACGCCACGCTTTCTCTGACTCGATCTCTTTTGGTCCCGGCTCTGTTGTTTGGTATATCGTCGGTGGGATGACGATCTGGTACTTGGTCCCAACTGTGGGCATGAGCTCGGACTGTGCCGGCGGAATGAGTGTTTCGGTGTTGTTCGTGCTTTGGGATTTCGCGCTGTAGCAGCCCGCAACGCAACACATGGCAACCAGGGCGGTGACAGTTCTATTCATTTTCTTCCTGAGGCCCCAACGTCGGAGTTGACCGGCGACCGGGAAGCGAGTGCGCGCAGCGCACGTAAGCACTCGGGCGTCCGTGTCGAACAACATGTTAGGTCGCTCCTCGCACAGCTTGAATGGATTTCAGAATCTCGAAGATCATTGGAAAGTCCCACCCGGCATCGAACCTAAGGGAACCCGAACCCTCCATCCAGCCGCCAAAAAGCGGAGGCTTTTCGTTTATCGAGATTTCATACGGATTCACTGAGCGATCGCAGCCTAGTCCGTATGCTGTTCCGTACTTGAGTGTGCCTGCCTCGCGCGCGCGCTTCACGTTTACAGTCTTCCCGGAGAGCGACACGTCGCCGTTAGCGTAGATGAAAACCGTGTCGAAACTGGAGCCGAACACACCTTCGCTCGGTACCTTGTACTGCAAGCAGCCGGTCTTATTGATCTGCTCCAGGTACGTGCTCAATCGTCTCTGAAAAGTGAGGCTGTTCAAGTGATTGGCGATAGCCAGCAGACATCTCTTCTTCTCCGCGACTTTCCTCTTGTTAAAGGAAAACGCAGCGTCCGAAACGCGAATGCTTATGGTCTGGTCATTGCTCGTGCGGACCCCAAAGAAGTAGGTCTCGTCGGTCGAGAAGTTGATTGTTGTGTTCTGAATCTGAAACTTCAAGCTGGCGATGTCTTCGTACGAGTACTCGCGCCCCTTTGCCGAAAAGCTGCGTTCGTTGAATGTGAATCCGTCAATCTGTACCGGGAATCGAATCTCTGTGGTCATCTACCCTCCTGCGGCTCCGCGTCCTCAAGCACGGCTGATCGACATGATCATCGCACTTGCGACCTAACGTCAGCGCGCACCCTCCGAAGGCCCCGCAGGGGCCGAAGGTAGTGGTGCCGCGCTTTGTTGGGGTTCCTTTTTCGTTCTTCCGTCATTGATCCAGTGACCGTTCTTGTCCGTCCGGATGACGCATTGATACAGCGTGCCGTCGAAAGTGCCGTCGCATTGAACGACGAACTCATCTCTGTCCGGCCTGACTCGGAACGTCTTCAGGTTCATGTTCTCGATTGGCCACCGTTCGCGACAAGTCTGCCGAATGTTCTCCCGTTGTGGATCGGGCATGGCAAGCATCTCAGGAAAATCGGGCGTGGCCGCCTTGGGTGGGGTGACTGGTCTTCCGACTTCAGGCCCGCGTGTTTGCGGGGTGCAGCCGAGGGCAACCATCGCGATCAAGCCGGCTATCATGATCTGTGTCTTCATTTTGTCGATCCCCAACGTCAGCGGTCTGCCTGAGCTGCGCTAGCGGCGATAGGCAGCACCGCTTGGTTGTGTGTCCGTTTCATCCATTGGTATTGGTCAACGGTGTAGCCGGTGTTGGTCCTGGTCGCCTCGACCAAGTATTGTTTCCCGGTTTCCAATCCAGACTTGCTTGGACTGTGAATGCGGAAAGAGAAAGTCTTGCCTCCGAATTCTCCCGATTGAATCCTGTCAACCCGGAAGGTAACGACCCAGTTTGCGAGTGATTGCGGAGATGTTGAGGACTCGATGGATTGGACTGTGCCAAGGAAGACCAGGTCCGGTTTCGGCTTTGCCGCCCCCGCGTCCGATTCTTCCACTGAGGCACATCCGGCCATCATAATGAGCAGAATGCCAGCCATCAGTCTCTTCATCATCATTTTACTCCTTCACACAACGATCAATATCAGAGTTTTTCGCGGCTACGCGAAAATACTCTGCATTTTCTGGTTGGGTTGCTTTCTATTCCTCAAATACTGGGCTTCCTGAGTCATCTTTCTTTGATGTCAGGAAGAAGCTTGTCTGTGGGAGAAGCTTCTTCATCAAAACAAATGCAATCACAATAGAGACTGCGACACAAACAAGACTGGTCGTGTTGATTGCCAAGTCAAGAGGGTGTGATCCCTGCTCGAATCCTTCCATTACTTTGGATAGTCCCGTCAGGCCGAAAGCAATCACGAGAAGGTAGCCAACACCTTTGAATTTGGCGACAGCCCAAATTAAAAAGATGTTGATGGCTGGTGCCAAGAGAATGAGGATAGCTCCCTTGGGTATTTCGGTCAGCACCAGCAGTGTTACGACGAACAATTTGATGACAGCAAGAATGCCGATGGCTGTGATGAGAGTCCAGTTGAGAAAGCTGAATTGCTTACGACGCTCTGGCGTCGGAATCTGAGCAAGAACTCGTGCAACGAGTTTTGCATCTTGTTCATCCGGATATTCCGCATAGATTGCCGACTTGCGTTCTCCGGCAAGAACACGCTTTTCAACGGCTTTGTAAAGTTGTTTGCGTTCGTCTTTGTTCATCGTTTCTCCAAACCCAACGGACACGGCTCACCGACCGCAGCGAAGCGGAGGTTCGGTGAAGCCGCTTGTTAGACCCTTCATGCTTAGAGCTCATGTTCATGCGAAAGAACAGTCCCATTCGCTGGCTCGAATGGTGCGACTTGCTTGTTCAATGGCCATTTTGTCTTCTCCTTCACCAAGTATACCCTCTTGCCGCTGGAGAACTCCAGCCAGGCCAACCCTCCCGGCTTAACCATCCACGTAACACTGTTGCCATCCTTCAGAATCACGTGCCCCATCCGATCACCGAAAGCAACATGGCTGTAGCCGTGCTTCCAATGATCTTCATGGATCTGAAAATAGTCTTTAAGAATTGTGGCTAAATCCTCCTGCGTAACCTTGAAATCTCTAAAGTAGTCGTTTGGGGAGTCGGAGGGAACTGGATATGCCACAAATTCTTTAATGTCCTCAGACTTTGGAGATTTATCTGGAGACTTTGGAGATTTATCTGGAGACTTTGGAGATTTATCTGGCAGTTCTCCGATTACTTTCATCGCTCCAGTGCGAGCGTTGAGAAAAACGAAGGCGAATGGATGAGGTGGACCTAGGAGGGAGGTATATTCTCCTATCCAGATCACATCCCCCTTAATGCCGATGCCCTGAATGTCCACAGGCGCGACAATCGCATCTCTGATTCTCCATCCCCAATAAGCAGAAATGCCTTTGGCGCCAAGTTCCTTGAATCCGCCGATGAGCACCCCTCGGGCATCCTCACTGTTTC
>JALHHX010000008.1 GCA_022837245.1 Lentisphaerota bacterium | reverse complement strand
CGCCGGCTCCGCCTCCGCCGCCCCGGCGCTCAACGGCAACGCCAACCGCGAGACGGACGGCAGGTTCGCCCCCGACGGCACGGGCGACCGGACGGGCGGAATGGACGCGGACGGGCGCGCCGGCTACACCGACGACAACCGCAAGGCCGTCGGCAAGACGGGCGACTGGAAATCGCTCGGCCTGCCAGCCGGCCGCGACGTGCCGCCGGACCCGCCGACGCCAAAGGTGCAGATCGCGACGGCGAAAGAGCGCCTCGCAAAGGGCGAAACCGTGACGAATCCTCTTGGCGACACGCTGGCCCTTGACGCAAGGACTCTCAAGCACATCAACAAAAAAGGGCGCACGGAGTTTGAAGTTAAAAACAGACTGCAGGAATTGGACGCCGCCAAGATCACGCTGGAGCGTCCGCATGAGATTTGGACTTCGGACGGCGGTGAAACGCGCAAGTATGTGCGTTTCGAGGAGGTGGCCGGAGGCGGAAAAGTGATCAATGCGGTCGAAGAATCACAATACCACGTCATGAGCTGGCATTCCAATACGATACGCCTGGACTATTACAGGGAGGGGACATTGCTGTATGTGCGCGGAAAATAAAAAGCCGGGCGGAGCTTCCGCCCCGTCCGGCGAAGGGTTGGGATCGCTCCCCCCTCAAGGATGCGGTTCTGTTGCGCCCCGCACCCAGCAACGCGCCATCAACTCCCGCAACGGATCGGCGCCGCCTCCAATGCATGACTGCGTGAGCCATGCAAGTGCCGCCACTCAACCACAACTTGAAAAGGAATGCAAGCATAAAATGAACGAGACTGTAAAAACGGCGGCGCCGTTCTGGGAGGGCGGTTCGATCCGGCTGCACCATGCGGACTGCCTCGACCTGCTCGACGCGCTGCCCGGCGGCTCCTTCGACTGCGTCGCGACCGATCCGCCCTATTGCAGCCTGACGAAGAGCGCGCCATCGCGCAAGCCGAGCGGCTTGAAATACCTGTCCAGCGACCGCCGCGCGGGCTGCGCGGCGCGGCTGCCGGGTTTCGACGGCGAGGACCGCGGGTCTTTCAGCCACATGCGTTTTGTCAAAGGCGTCTTCCACGCGCTGCGGCGCGCGTGCGCGGAGGACGCCACCTGCTTCTGGATGACGGACTGGAGGCAGCTGGCGATGGTCGTCGACGTCGCGGAAGGCGCCGGATGGGGGCATTGCGGCCTGGTGCCGTGGGACAAGACGCCCGGGGCGCGGCCGATCGCCGGGTGGTTCCGCAACCAGTGCGAGCATGTGCTGTGCTTCAAGCGCGGCGCGGGGTGCGCGACGCGCATGGACGCATACGCCCACGGGCTGTTCAGGCAGGCGGCGCCGCAGGCCGCGCGCAGGCTGCACCAGGTGGAGAAGCCCGTCGGGCTCATGGAGATGCTGCTGGGCGTGCTCGCGCCCGGCTCCCGGGTGCTCGACCCGTTCGCCGGCTCGGGCACGACGGGCGTCGCGGCGCGGCGGCTGGGGCTGCCCTGCGTCCTGGTGGAATCCATGCGGGAGTACTGCGAAATCGCCGCGAAGCGGCTGGAGGAGGGCGGGGAATGAACGAGCTGCCCAAAACGATAAAACCAGGCGAGGAGCTGGAGGTGCAGATCGCGCCGTACGGCGAGTACCCGTGCCGCGACGGGGATCCGGAGCACGACGGATTCGTGCAGCGCGTGACGCCCGGCGCGGTGCGGCGGATCGTGGGGAATGAATTTCAAGCCCGAGATCCTCGTGGACATGGACCACGCGAGCGAGACGGGCGGCGGCACGGCGGCGGCGGCGTGGATCACCGCGCTGCGCGCAGACCCGGAGCGCGGGCTCGTGGGCGTTTTCAAATTCACCGACACGGGCGCGGCGGCGGTGAGCGCGCGCCGCTACCGGTACGTGAGCGCGGCGTGGGAGGTGGACTCCGCCACGGGATGGGTGCGGGTCATCGTATCGTGGGGCTTTGAGTCTATCGAACAGCCCAAAGCAATCGTGGGAAGCATGGAAGGGCATTCCGGACATCAACCGGCGTTGCAGGGGAACGGCGTTTCTGCTACAATCAATAGCGGTTTGATTATGGGGCCTCGGGTTCCTTTTCCACTGTAAGCAATGTATAAAAACCGGGAGAGAAGATGAAATACACGGATCGCGAGCTCAGAATGTTCAATACATTCTCTTTGCTCCTGTTGCTCATAGGAGGGACCGCACTTGTGTTCGGCCTTCTCGAGTTCGCGATCATGCCGGAGGTGGAGTATTATTCCACGGTGAAGACAAAGGCCGATCCCGCCATTGAGCATTATTCAATCGAGGCGGTCACGAACGCTGGCAGCAGTTTCGTGAATAGCGGGGACGAAGGCAACGCATTGGAGGATGAAGCTCTCCCGGAGGGGGACAATGGCGTCTCCGTCGAAGAAGGCCAGCCGGCGGAAGAGGTCGGAGTGTTTCCAGTGAAAAAGCCGCTGACGTTCGTCTACGAAACTGTGCGCAGTAAAGAGAGCAACCTCGGAGCGATGAGCAGAGTCCTCACCGGCGTGGTGTTCATGGTGCTCAGTGTGGTGCTCAACAGCGTCATCTCGCACGTCAAACGCCACGGTGGCGCCGACACCATTAGAGGGTAAAAGAAAAGAGGCTAAGAGTCAAAGGCTAGGATCATGATAAACAGACCGGACGTTTTGGAGTCAATACTCGCGGCAATACAGAACATGCGCATACTGGTGGCGGGCGATGTGATGCTCGACAACTACATCTGGGGGGACGCCACCCGCATCTCCCCCGAGGCGCCAGTGCCCGTGGTGAGAGTCTCCCACGAAACGTTCTCGGCGGGTGGCGCGGCGAACGTGGCGCTCAACATAGCCGCGCTTGGCGGCCATGCGACGCTCTTCGGGTGGATCGGCGACGACGCCAATGGCCGCAAACTCGAGGAAATCCTATCAGCTAAAGGCGTGGAGATTGTCGACGGAACCGTCAGCCCAAGGCACGAAACAATAACCAAGACGCGTGTGCTCTGCAACCGCCAGCAACTCTGCCGCCTCGACCGTGAACTGAACCCCGAGGACTATGCGTTGACCGATGGCGACGTCGCGGAATTTCTCTCACCGGCCATGCGCGGGGTCGACGCCGTAATTCTCTCCGATTACGCCAAAGGCTGCATCACAACGGAGTCCATACGCGCCATCCAGGCCGCTGCGCCGGCCGGCATGTTCATCGCCATGGATCCCAAGCCGCGCAGCCACATCGAATACCGCGGCATGTCCGTCATGACCCCAAATAAAGCCGAGGCGCTCAAGCTCGCGGGCATCGACTGCGACGACTCCGCGAACTTCCCCGCCGATGAGGTCTTCAGCCGCATCAGGGAGAAGTTCGAGCCGAAGCACCTGGTCGTGACGCTGGGTGCGGACGGCATGCTCATCAGCACAAACGGTGGCAAAACGCCGGGCGAGCACATTCCCACAGTCGCACGCGAGGTGTTCGATGTAACAGGCGCCGGCGACACCGTCATCGCGGCCCTCACCCTCGCCGCCGCCGCCGGCGTTTCGCTCTGCGACGCGGCGCGCTTCGCGAACACGGCTGCCGGAGTGGTTGTTGGCAAAATGGGAACCGCCGCCGCCAGTCCTGACGACCTCCGCCGATATATTTCGGAGGCGCGGAAGCAATGAACTCCGCCTTGTTCCTGGACAGGGACGACACTCTTATAGCAGACGCGGGGTACATGTCGAGCCCCGGGCAAATCAAGCTTCTGCCCGGCGTCGCCGAAGCCCTCCGCCGCGCCAGCGCACACTTCCGCCTATACCTTTTGACAAACCAGAGCGGCATCGGGCGCGGTTTCTACACTATGGCAGACGCCGTGGCGTGCAATGAACGCCTCATTGAACTCCTCGACCTCCCATCGCCCGGATTCCACGGCATCTGCATTGCTCCCGAAACGCCGGAAGAACCACCTGTCTACCGCAAACCGTCGCCGCGCTACATCATCGAAACCATCGAACGCGACAATCTCGACAAATATCGCTGCCACATGATCGGAGACCGCGTCTCAGATCTTGAATCCGGCCTTAACGCAGGCATTCAGTCGATACTAATCGACCGTGGTACTGGCGAAAGCGGCAAAAAGGCATTGGCTTTTGCCAAAGATCATTCTCTGCTCGTTTTCAAAACCCTACCGGAGGCGGTAGACGCGCTTATCGCCGCCGCCGATGAATAAAACGTCGCGAGCACCCGTCTAAAGCATGGAAACAGACAGGACAGAAAAGGAGTTGCTCCAAAGGGCAATGGCGGGTGATTACGAAGCGTTCGCGTCGCTCTCCGAACGGCACAGACAAGGTGCCTGCGAGTTCATAGCCAGGATCGCCGGCACCGGTGATGCGGAGGACGTGTTCATGACGGCACTGCTCAAAGCCTGGAAATCAATAGGTACATTCAACGGGAAATCTTCATATAAAACATGGCTATTCAGCATAACCAGGTACGCGGCGCTCGACTATTTGCGCAAGGCGAAAACACGCGGGGAAGTGTCGGCGGACGACGAAGAGTCCGGAGCGCCGCTTGGCGGCATGGCGGACGAACGAGCACCGGAGCCTTATAAACAAATAGAGAACGACGAGAGGAGCAGGATAATCGACAAGGCAATGGAGGAACTCACGGAAGCCCACAGGGAGGTGATCGACCTTTACTACTACGAGGACTTCAAATACTCCGAAATCGCCGAGATCCTGGGAATATCTATCGGCACAGTCATGTCGCGCCTCCACCACGCAAAGGCCAATCTATCCAAATCGCTATCTGCACACAAAGACGAACTAATTTGAGAAAAAGCATGAAAGACAAAGACATCAGATCCCTGCTGCTCGACGGCAAGCGGGAAGCGAAGCTGAGGCCGGCTGCGGATTTCTGGGCAGACTTCCGCGCACGCGCCGGCATCGTGGACAGTGGGCAGGCCTGTGTGCGCGGAGCTTCCGCTCCGAACCGCGGCGAAGGCCAACCCGCCACTCATCGCCCATCATTCATCACCCGCCGCCGCGTTGTGGCGGCAGCCGCCGCGGCGGCTCTGGTGGTATGCGCCGCAATCGCACTGACGGCGTTCCCCGCCCGGCACGGGCCGGCGCCGGCGTTCAACGACATCGAATTCGGCCCCGAGCTAAAGCACAACGGAGTGTTCGTGACAACCGACGAACCCACCGAGGCCAAAATCCTATGGGTGCTAACGGAGGGTGTATGAACAGGCATTTTCTAATGGCAATGATCGCTACTTTCGCAATGCTGTCATTCACAATGACGGCGCACGCCGCAGAATTACTCAACGTGCAGCAGATCGAGCTCACGAAGAAAGGCGAGGTCACGCCCGGGCTCGAGGAAATCGCCGCCATAATCCGCCGGAGCCTCCCATATGAGGGGTGCAAGCTTATTGACCAGCAATCTTGCAGGCTTCCAGCCAATGCGACTCTGAATTTCAAAGGAGATTACCAGCTCGTATTCAAGACGCTTGAAGACGGCAAAATCTCTGTCACCATACAACGTAAGAAAAAACTGCTATTGTCAATATCCATCACCATAGACGGCACTGAACCAGTCGTCGTCGGTGGCTTCAACAGCGGCAACTCCAAACGTGTCTTCGTAATGCGCAAGACCGTTGTGGAGGAACAAAAAAAATTAAAGGAACCCAAATGATTTTCGAACGAACGATCAAGCCGACAATCACCCCATGTATACTGGACAAAAACGATATCCTTCGTCTAACACTGTCCAGCGGGAAGAAGTGGGAAATGAAACTTCTAGACGCGTCTGCCGAAGTCTTGAAACGGCGTGACGATATGGTGATCGACAGCGGACACGAATCTGGCGATATCGCGGCGTACGGATTCGACGCGGAAGTCGAGATCAACGGGCATAAGACGACGATGCACCGCGAAGTAGCCAGTGATAACACGTTTTACGAGCCTTGGGAAATCGACGGCGTACGCATCTGGTTCGACGCTACATCGCGGATTTTCAGTGCCAGAGGGGGTTTCATGGCGGAGAAGGACTGGCGCGGTGGCTTTGTCTGCTGCCCTGCCAGGCTCACTCGCTGGGCGGTACAGGAAGCCGGCATCCCGATATGCCCCGAGCCGCTCCACGACTGGTATCCGAATCCGTCCGGCAAGCTGCATACCAGCGAATGCTACGTCGGCTATGATTGCTTTATGGGCCCATACAATGGCGGCGCCGCCCATGGCGGGCTTGATATCAACATGCCCAACGGTACTATCCTCACAACACCAATCGACGTCGACGATCAGTTTCTCTACAACAGCCTGGCCGCCGGCAACAACAACAACCGATGGAGTGGTTTCCGTAAGTGGGCCGACAAATCGATCTGGGAGCTGACAGTCTGCCACCTCGTCGATATGCTGGTGCCAGAGCACATCCCGCTCAAAGCCGGCACTCCATTTGCCACGACAGCAGGAACGTTCGTTGGCGCGCGTGAACATTCGCACTTCGTCTGGCGCATTTACGATCAGCAGGGAACGTACTTCCTTGACCCGTGGATCCTGATGCATGAGATCTGGGCGCAACGCGCTAAATAACGCATAACCGGAGAGGAACAACCGGAATGAAGCTGAAATTCGCGAGCGGGCCGATTATGTGGCTGGCTGCGTGCGGGGTAGCCTTGTCCGCAGCAGTTGCCGAAGATTTCGCGTTCCTGCACATCACGGGCACACATTTCCCGCACGATCCCATCGCCGCTGACTTGATGGCCAAGGCGCCGAACGCCCAAGATCTGATCCACGCTCCGTACGGTGTGTCGGGAAAGGCTCTTGCATTCGCCGCCGTTGCTGGACGGAACGGTGTGTTTTGGCGCATGGGGCAAGCATGTGCATGCGCCCGACTCCGTCACGGGCGCGGCGCGTTTGTCGCGCCAAGGCACCTCCAGCTCCACCCGCGCCGCGGCCCGATACTACAGCCCCGCCGACTGCACTCCGGCTTTTATTGGCGGACGTGTATACTCCCCCGACCGAGGATTCCGGATGGCTGTATTCACTGCGGACAACGGCCAATTGGAATCCGTTAATTCAAACGCAGTGTCGATTGCCGTGTCGCCGGACGGCGATTGGTTTTGCATCAAACAAAGCGACGGCGTGACGCGGCTGGACGGGGAAGGCGGCAAGATATGCCGCGGATTCCGACTCGCCCCCGGCCACCGGGTACTTGCGGCGCCAAGCGTGGCCGACGGCGTGATATACCAAGAGTCTCCCCGCGCGGGCGTTGCACGGAGGGGCGAAATGTGTCATAATGCTTCATCTTTGCATTATTCACACACCCTGGCGGGTCAAAGCACACGTATTAATCCATGATTTTAGCCAACGAAAATTTTTCCAAAGTACAGGCCACTTACCTTTTTTCCGATATTGCGCGTCGGGTCCGCGAGTTCTCAGAAGCGAATAAAAACGCATCGATCATCAAACTGGGGATTGGCGACGTCACGCGCGCGCTCCCACAGGCATGCGTGGACGCGATGGGCAAGGCCTCGCGAGAGATGGGCGTTGACGCCACTTTCCGCGGTTACGGGCCGGACTATGGCTACGAATTCCTACGCGAGGCAATAGCGCATTACGATTTTCAGGCGCGCGGCGCCGACATTTCCGCCGATGAGATTTTCGTGAGCGATGGTGCCAAGTGCGATACCGGCAACTTTCAGGAGCTTTTTTCAACGACCACCATCAAGGTGGCGGTCCCGGATCCGGTGTACCCAGTTTATGTCGACACGAACGTGATGGCCGGTCGCACAGGTCCCGCTGTGGACGGCCGCTACGAAGGCCTCGTCTACCTCGACTGCACGGAGGAGAACAAGTTCGTTCCCGATGTTCCGGCAGGCCAAGTCGATCTCATATATCTGTGCTTCCCCAACAACCCGACTGGCGCCACCGCCACCAAGGAGCAGCTCGGGGCTTTTGTGGACTACGCCCACAAGCACAAGGCGCTCCTGCTATTCGACGCCGCGTACGAGGCATTCATCGTGGACGAAGATCTGCCGCACTCAATTTACGAAATTCCGGGTGCAAAGGAAGTCGCCGTCGAATTCCGCAGCTTTTCGAAAAGCGCTGGCTTTACAGGCACGCGCTGCGGATTCACCGTGGTGCCGAAGGAATGCCGTGTGTTCAACTCAAGCGGTGAAGCCATTCCTCTGGCCCCGCTTTGGAAGCGCCGCATGAGCACGAAGTTCAACGGCGTCTCTTACCCTGTGCAGCGCGCAGCCGAGGCCGTTTATTCAGAAGAAGGCCGTGCCCAGTGCAAAGAACTCGTGGCAGGGTACCTCGCCAACGCCAAAATCATACGTGAACGTCTCGCCTCGAAGGGATTCAAGCCCACGGGCGGCGACAACTCCCCGTACATCTGGTTCAACACCGGGATGGATTCGTGGAAGTTCTTCGACAAATTGTTGAAAGAGGCGCAGGTCGTAACCACGCCGGGATCCGGTTTCGGACGTTGTGGAAACGGCTACATCCGCATCAGCGCCTTCAACTCCCTCGAAAAAGTTGTGAAGGCCATGGATAGGATCTGCGGCGTTCTCTAAGCGCGGCCAAGGGCATTATCCGGAGCACCTAACATGAGCATTATAGATGGCAAGAAAATCTCCGCCGAAATCAGGGAGGAGATCAAACGCGAAGCCGCCGCTCTGGCCGCGCAGGGCACAACGCCAGGCATAGCCGTCATACTGGTCGGCGACAACCCGGCATCCGTTTCTTACGTGACTGCCAAGGAGCGTGCTTGCGCCGAAACCGGCATCCGTTCGTTCATGACGCGCATGCCGTCCGAGACGACGCAGAAAGAGCTGCTTTCCGAGATCGAACGACTTAACGCCGATGAGCGCGTTCATGGCATCCTCGTTCAGCTCCCCCTGCCCAAGCACATCGACGAATCGGCTGTCATTCGGGCTATCCTGCCGGAGAAGGACGTGGATGGTTTCCATCCTGTAAACCTTGGCAAACTCCTCCTGGGCGATGACGACGCTTTCATCTCCTGCACCCCCGCCGGCATCATGGAGCTACTGCGCCGTAGCGGCGTGGACCCATCCGGTAAACATGCCGTGGTTCTCGGGCGCAGCAACATCGTCGGCAAGCCAGTCGCCAACCTGCTTCTCCAGAAGAAAGCCGGTGCCAACGCGACCGTAACTATCTGCCACACAGGCACGCCCGAAGCTGGTAAGTTCACCCGCAAAGCCGACATCCTGATTGTCGCCGCAGGCCGTCCGCGCACCGTCACGGCCGACATGGTCAAGCCAGGCGCCGTGGTTATCGACGTCGGGGTCAACCGCATGCTCGACTCCTCGCGCAAATCGGGTTTCCGTCTCGTCGGAGACGTCGATTTCGAAGCCGTCTCCGCCGTCGCCTCCCTCATCACGCCCGTGCCAGGCGGTGTCGGCCCCATGACCATTTCCATGTTGCTCTCGAACACCCTCAAGTCGGCTAAACTGCATGCCGGGCGGCAATCCTGAAATCCAATTCACCATCCTCGCAAAGGAAAAACCATGCGCACCCCATTCGTCCATGACGGCATAAAAAACCTCCACTATGAAATCCGTGAGATCGTGGATTTTGGCCACGCCCTCGAGAAGCTCGGCGTCAAGATCTCGTGGGAAAACATCGGAGACCCTGTCGCCGCCGGAGAGAAAATCGAGCCTTGGATCAAGGAAATCGTCATGAACCTCATGAAAGGGGACGCCTCCTGGGCATATTGCCCGAGCCGCGGGGTTCTCAAGACTCGCGAGTTCCTTGCAGACATTGTGTCCAAGCGGCCTGGAAGCGTCCAGATAGGGCCGAACGATATCCTCTTTTTCAATGGCATAGCCGACGCAGTGGACAAAATCTACGACCTGATCAAGAAGGACGACCGCGTTCTAATGCCTTCGCCATCGTACCCCACGCACACTTCCAACGAAGGCAAGCGCGGCGACTACAGCTACCTCCAGTTCCGCCTGGATCCGCTCAACAACTGGCAGCCCGACCTCGCCGAAATCGAGAACATGATCAAGTACAACCCTCAGGTGGTCGCCATAGCGATTGTCAACCCCGACAATCCCACCGGCGCCGTTTACACGCCCGACACGCTGAAGGGCATCGTCGACATAGCCCGCCGCTACGGGGTTTTCATAATCTGCGACGAAATCTACGCCCACATTTGCTACAACGGCGTGGAAACATTACACCTCTCGCAGGTGCTGGGCGACGTCCCCGGCCTCGCCTTGCGCGGGATCTCGAAGGATTTCCCGTGGCCCGGCTCGCGCTGCGGCTGGGTTGAAATGTTAAACTCAGATTCATCGCCGGAATTCCGCGAGTACTGCGACGGCCTCGTCAAGAGCAAGATGATGGAGGTCTGCTCAACCACCCTGCCACAGCTAGCCATACCGGCGGTGTACGGCGATCCGCGCTACCTGGAACTCAAGCAAAAGCGCGCAAAGATGTTCGAGCGCCGCTCCAACCAGGTTTACGAATACTTCCGCGACAACGTCCCCGGCACGATCGCACGCCCAACGCATGGCGCATTCTACTTCTGCGTGGCTTTCGAAGATGGCGTGCTAAACGACAAGCAGACGCTTCCGATCGCGGACCCCGCCACGCGCGAGTTCGTCGAGCATTCAGTAGAGGGCGTGAATCTAGATAAACGCTTCGTCCACTACATGATGGCGTCGGAAGGTGTTTGCGTTACGCCCCTCACCGGCTTCCACACAGACATCCTCGGCTTCCGTCTCACGACGCTTGATCCCGACGACTCCCATCGCGCCAAGATTCTCGAGCGCATAGGCAATAGCATAAAGCGCTACATCGGCGCGTAAGTCAGCCTAATTCGTCAGATCGAAATATTTCTGAAGGACAAGAAGCGAGAGCAGGTCTTCCAGCTTCTGGTCCCGGAATTGGTCAACGTGGCGGTGCGCGGCGTTGATGATTCGCATCGCTTCGTCCTCGTGGGTGGAGTAGTAGTGGAGTTTCTCATCCAGGTCTGAATAATCCGGTGAAACCTCTATGTAATGCACGCCGGGCATGAGGCGTCCCTCCATGAACCATGTTTCGAACTCTGGTTTGGGCATTACGGCGATTGAATTTGAGGACATAACCCATTTGAGGTTGCTTGCGACATCGTTGCCTTCTACTGCCAGTATGAATTTGTATTGCAGTTGCTCATGAATGGTCATCTTGGGCTTGCTCCATTCGGGAGGTGCAGGCCTGTTCCTGCAAGTGTTGCCGAGGTCGCATAATGGGTTCTGGAAATGCCTTTCGAAAAGATCGATGCGTTTCTGCTTTAAGGGCACCTTCCCGCGGAATACGGCGACATCGCGCTTGTCGTGGAACTGAATGTCGGATTTCACGAAAATGAAGTGACAGACCTTGTTCAGTTTGAGAAGGACGGAGTTGGCGTTGTCGCCTGCGATGGGGCGGCTTTTGACGATGGAGGGCTCGGGCGGGATGTGTGTGACGTCGCCCGGGATGTGCCTCCAGTGAAGGCTCTGCGGGAAATAGCGCGTGTATTCCTCGGTGTCGAAAAAATAAGCATGGCCCTTTTTAGTCAAGAAGTGTTCGGCAAGTCTTGGCGCATCGGGTTGCAGCGGCGTTTTGGAGGAGAGCTTGTTGTAGTATCCGACCCGTTCCTTTAGGGTTTCAAGGTCGTATTCCGCGAGACCCGACTTGATGATGTGCGGCAGGCGTTTGCGCAGTATCGCTTTCGGTATGAATAAGCGGAGGACTCCCTTGGCAAAATATGTGAACTTTGTGTTTTTACCGCTATGTAATGGGTATGGCAAATGTGACATGTTGCTTAACTGAATGCCGAGAGGCCGGGGAACAGGATATCACCGATTTTGAGTTTGTTGCTGTAGCCGTTTGCGAAGTCATCGCCGGACATCGGCTTCGGTTTGCCTTCAGGCATCACCTCCAGAAGTCGCAGCGCCATGCCGCCGCCGGTCGCGACAAGCGGGCCGCGTTTCATCATAAGCACAGTTCCTGGGGTTGGGAGCTTCGCTTTGGGAGGAAGCTGTTCAATCTTCGCCCGCATTATTTTTAGGAGGAGGCCGGGCTCCTCCTCGCCCAGGACGTTTATCTTCCCTGGCAGAAAGGTGTGGCAAGAGGGTTTCGGGTTGAGGGCGCGGATGGTGCGTTCGATTTCGGCGGCGGGGCGCGCCCATTCTATAACGCCGCATTCCTTCTTGATTTTCGGGGCGTAGGTGGAGGCGTCGTGATCCTGCGGGGTGCGCGTGGCGGTGCCGTCGCGCAACTGCCGGATGACGTCGAGCATCAGCTCCGAGCCGTCTTTCGCAAGAGATAGCGAAAGCGAGCCGGTGGTGTCGTCGGGCGCAATCCCGCGGCGGATCGTGCCGAGTATGTCGCCCGTATCCATGCCGATATCCATCATCATCGCCGTGACGCCGGTTTCTGAATCGCCATTCATGATGGCGTACTGCACCGGAGCGGCGCCGCGCCAGCGGGGAAGTATGGAAACGTGGAGGTTGATGCATCCCAGCCGGGGCATCTCTAGTATTTTGCGCCCCAGGAACTGGCCGTAGGCCATGACCACAATTATGTCAGGCTTGAGCCCGGCCAGGACTTCTATGGACTCGGTCGCGTTCACCTTCTCGGGGGATATTACGGGCTTGCAATGCATCAGCGCCAGCTCTTTGACGGGGCCGGGGACAACGCGCAGGCGTCGCCCCCGCTCACGGTCAGGCTGGGTGACAACAGCCACCACCTCACAATCCGGCGCATGTATGAGCGCGGTCAGGAATGTGCATGAAATTATGTCCGATCCCATGAAAATGGTGCGGATTTTATTTTGATGTACCGGAGCGATTGCTTTTGCACCCGTGGGTTTGTGGTTGTTGTTGAAAGAGTTGACTAGCTATTAGACAAATTATTTTAGACTCTGATTCTTAGAAAGTCTATCGAAAAGAACACGAAAAGAGCCCGGCAGCCATCAACACTTCCAAACTAGACTGAAATCGTGTATAATCACCGGCATATTGGAAACAAAAACACAGAGGCAATGGCATGAATAGAAGTCTACTGGTGCTCGCAGCGGGCATGGGCAGCAGGTACGGGGGTTTGAAGCAGATGGACCCCATCGGACCCAACGGAGAGTTTATTCTCGATTACAGCGTCAAGGACAGTCTCGCCGCCGGGATTGACAAGGTTGTGTTCGTCATACGCAAGGATATCGAAAAGGATTTCCGGGACATGGTCGGCAGGCGTTGGGAAGCACAAACCGACGTGCATTACGCGATGCAGGAACTCGGCGACCTTCCCGAGGGCTTCACCCTCCCGCCAGAGCGAAAAAAACCGTGGGGCACGGCACACGCCATCCTGGCGGCGCGCAAGGTGGTCAAGGAGCCTTTCGCCGTCGTAAACGCCGACGACTTCTATGGAGCCGAGGCTTTCAAACTGAATGCAGATTTTCTCGGGCAGACAGCCGACAAGCCGAACGACTACTGCATGGTTGCATACCGCCTCGACAAAACGCTTTCTAAATTCGGCGGGGTTTCGCGCGGCATCTGCACCGTCGATGAAAAAGGCATGCTGGTGAACATCGTCGAAAAGCTGGAGTTGAAACGTTGCGAGGACGGCAAAATACGCGACGGCGAAGAGGTCTTTCCCGACGAGACGCCAATCTCTATGAACATGTTCGGCTTCAAGTGCTCCTACATCGACCTGTTGGAGGCGGAATTCCCCACATTCCTGAAGTCCGCCGCCGGCAATCCAAAGGCCGAATACCAGATGCCAACCGCCCTCGGGAAATTCCTTCGCGCAGGCATGGTGTCGGTCAAGGTGATGCGCACCTCTTCCTCCTGGTTCGGCATAACAAGCCGCGAAGACCGCGAAGAAGTGGCGGCGCATTTGGCAAAACTCAAATAAACCACAAGCCGATGAAAACCAAAACAAAAAACAATACCGACACCTCCCGGGGCGCTTTCACGCTCCTCGAGATACTCATCGCGATCTCAATTGTGGTCATCATCGGCGGAGTCGTGGCGCTACAGCTGATCGACATGCCACAGAAGAGCCGGCGCGATGCCGCCTCGATGCAGCTCGGAACGTTCAAGACGGCGATTCAGATCTACGTGGCAGACAACGGATTTCCGCCCTCGCAACGGCAAGGCCTTGAGGCGCTTGTTGCCAAGCCGACAACACCGCCCATTCCGGCAAACTACCGGCCAAACGGATACCTCGATTCAAAGACGGTGCCAAAAGACCCTTGGGGTGGCGATTACGTTTACCTAAGCCCCGGCTCGGACGGCGGGCTGTTCGAGATTATCTGCTACGGTTCCGATGGCGATGAAGGCGGCGAAGGCTACGCCGCAGACCTCTCCTCCGCCACACCATAGAATAAGCGTTGGAGACACAACTTGCACCACGACGCCATACCACAAACATGAAGTTCGGAATTGTCACACCGTTGCTTGACGCCCGCAGGTTTTTCAGGCCGTGTGCCGTTTCCCTGAAATCTGCGCGATTCAATGAGGGCGGCGATTCCCTCGTTCATTACGTCCGCGAAAGTTCGCGCTCGCAGACCACATGCGCGGACATCGCTGCCGAATTCGGATGCGACTACGCCGTCCGCGATGATTCGGGGATCTACGACGCCATCGGCGGTGGACTCGACGACGCATGCCGCGACGGCGCGGACATCCTCGGTTGGCTAAACGCGGACGAACAGGCGCTGCCCGGCGCCCACGCAGTAGTAGCCGAAACTTTCCGCAAACAGCCCTCCGCCGGAATCGTCTTTGGAGATTACCTGATGCATGATCCCGCCACGGCGCAAGTCCTTTCAGCCCGCCGAGAAATACCGGCGCGCCTTTTTTACCTCCGCCACGGCGTCAATTACCTCATGAGCTGCGCCGTGTTTTTCCGCCGCGAGGTGTGGATCGAATACGGCGGTTTCGATCTATCATACCGGCTGGTCGCAGACAAGAAATTCTACATCTCCGCCCTCTCCGCAGGTGTTCAAGCCCTCCATATCCGACGCTACCTCGCCGCGTACGGCGTCACCGGAGTCAACGCCTCGCTCGCCCCCTCAGCCTCAGCCGAGCAGGCGCGCCTGCGCGCCGAAAACGGCACCTCGCGAGACTCCCTGGCATACAAGACGGCATCGATTTTCCGCGCCGCCGAGAAATTCGCGCGCGGTTGTTACGGCAGCCGGAAGATTGCATCCACAATTCTAAATGCCGATGGATCACCACTCGAATTCCGCGGCAGAGTCGGCACGGCATGGAGGAACAACTGATGCAGTATTCCAGCCCGCCCCCGCAGGGCCGCCGCATACGCCCCTCCTTCAAACGCCGCGTGTTTTTTATAACGGGCGGTCTTGCAGCAGTTGTTCTGCGCCTGGTCACAGCGCCTTGGCGCGCCGTGCTATCCCGCAAATACGGACGCAACCGCATCTTCATCTACGAACCATACGGGATGGGCGACGTCCTGGCGCTTCAGCCGCTCGTCATCGCGCACCTCGGCGCAGGTTCCGAAGTCGTGTTGGCAGCGCGCGCCGAATGGAGCGATATCATCCCACCGCATCCGAAATTCACCTTCCTGCCGCTTAACCAGAAATACGCCGCGTACGATCCGAAAAAGAAGCGTTACGGCGACTTCCTCGGCGCTGCCGCGATCATGCGGCCATTTGCGAAAGGAGCCCGTGGCATTGACGTGCGCGGCGACGTCCGCAGCATCGTCCTAATGTACCTGGCCGGCTGTGGCAGAGTCTTCACCCTGCCACGTTATTTCACCGCAAACGACAGCCTGGTGGTTCCCATGGCCGCGCACCGCGTAAAGTTGCGCCGCGATGTCAGCCGGCGTCTGCTGAACGCGTCGTTCGCCCCGGAAGGCGTGGAATACCGCCGCACATCCGTCACGCACCTCGCGCGCATGGTAAGCGTGCCGTCCGACAGCGGGCGCGTCGGCATCATCCCCATGACGCCATGGGCGGGCAAGCGCTGGATTCCAGAATTGTGGCGTGAGACGATCTTGAAACTCCGCCTCGAAAATTTCGATCCCGTAATACTTTGCGGTCCATACGAGACGGACGTCGCCCTCGCCGCGACAGCCGCCGGGGATCTAGACATCGAGTGCTTGGAGTGCGATTCGGTGTCGCGGTGGGTGACAGAGCTTGCCAAGTGCGGGCCCGTGATCTCCGTCAACACCGGTCCAATGCACATAGCCGATGCTCTAGACAAACCCTTGGTGGTCCTGGAAGGCAGCAGCCGCCTTCCACTGTGGGCACCGGAGGGCGACCGTGCTTTCGTGGTCCACCGCCAGGACGTGGTAGAGTGCGCACCCTGCCACCAGGTGGGCGATATAGCCAAATGCCACCGCCATTGCATGGCAATGATCCGCCCTGACGACGTCCTCCATGCGTTACAGGCCGTCCTTTAAACAGGTTCTGCGTCCCTCGCGCACCTCGAAACCATTTTCACTAAAAACACGCCGCCATTGAGGTATAGGATCGTTGTCTCATACTGCTCATCCGCAGGGTCGGGATCATACAACCCGCCGATATACTGGAATAAAACTGCAGCGTGTTATAAATTGAGCCGAATCGGCCTGTAGATGTAATTGCCCTGCCTGATTTCAAAGATGGCAAAGGGATTCTCAGTCGTACATGTAACTCGTAAGGGTTTCACCTTATGGCTGGTCGGGATGGCATGGCCTATGCTCTCCGTTAAAGAAAACCTCGGCTGCGAGGACGTCCAGGCGTCAACGTCCAGTCGTGTCAACAACAACAATAACCAAAGGAGCAGAAATGAAACGGTTACTATCGATCATGGTCGGAATGAGTCTACTGGGATCTGGCGGCGCGCTGGCAAGCGAGCCCATCCAGCTCAGCTTGACTCCGGATATCGCCTTGCACGGTGAGACGGTGCCCATTCGCGGGCTGTCGCTCAACATCTGGGGCGAAAATCCGCAGGAGGGCCTCGCCCTCGGCATCGTCAACGGATCCACGGGGAGCAGCGCCGGCATCAGCCTGGCCTTCCTCCTCAACTACGCGGACAGCTACACGGGCGTCATTATGGCGCCGGTGAACTACGTCTCCGGCGACTTCCTCGGCTGGCAGAACGGCGCGGTGAACTACACCGAAGGCTCCATGCGCGGCCTGCAGTCGGGTCTCGTCAACTACGCGGGCAAGCTGACCGGCTTGCAGTTCGGATTTCTCAACTATGCCGAATCGGCCGAGAACGGCGTGCAGATCGGCCTGGTGAACATCATTCCGGACAACCAATGGTTCACGGAGCTTCCCGATGCGCTGGCTCCGGGGATGGTTCTGATCAACTGGAGGTTCTAAGCCGGCATCATCCAGTTCCCGCCGCACAAGATTAAACTCGCCCGTCGACCGCCTTCACGCAAGGCCGTCGACGGGCTTTTTTTCTTCACAAAGCGTTTCTCATGGCCGCGCGGAGCGGGTTGGACGCCGACGTCTGGACAAGCCGCGGCGCATGGTTGTTCAATGTAATCTTGCGCGATCTCACAAGATTACGGCGGCAGAGGCCTGCCGCCGCCGTAGTTCTGTCCATGGACCCGCCAATTTTAATTCCACACATGCAATAGTGTGGCTCCAGGTAGTGATTCCCCATGCGGGGCGGTCCCGCGGCGCGTCGCCCTCCATTTCCGTGCGCTTTTTGCACTGGAGACAGTTCGGCATGGCTCTGCCACTGCCGTAATCTCGCGCAAAATTACAATAGTCTCGTGCGGTGTGGCATGGTGTTTTTTTGCGGAGGAATGTGGTAGAATGCGGCGCATGAAAACGAGACCTAAAATCCTCCTGGCATTTTCGGTGGCGCTTGCTGTGGCTTGGAATTCCGCTGCCGCCCAAGATGCGCCCGCTGCGCGGATGGCGGCAGTGTCAGTGCCGCCGCAGAAGTTCGTGGTGGATTGTGTCGGGGGCGAGGCGTGGAAGAGCGTCGTACTTGCCGACAAAGGGCAAGACCCGCACCTGTTCGAGCCGACGCCCAGACTCATGGAACGGTTGCGCGGGTGCGAGATTTATTTCAAGGTTGGAATGCCGTTTGAGAATGTCGTTCTCGAACGGCTTGCCAAGACAAACCCCGGACTGAAGATCGTGGACATGGCAGGCGAGGGCGAAGGGCACAATAAAAAAAATACGGGAAAGCCCGATTCAGAGGATAGTCACGATCACGCGGAGGATCCGCATGGTTGGATGTCGTTGACCGAACTCGCTAAATACGCAGATGTAACGGCGAAGGAGTTGTCGAGGCTTGATCCGGCCAATGAAGCCGAGTACGGTAAACGCGCAAAGGCGTTCGAGGCGGAGGCTGATTCTCTAAAGACGGAATTGGCGAAGCGTCTCAAGGCCGCGGGGATCAACGCAATCGCCGTCTATCATCCCGCATGGGGGCACTTTGCGGAGGAGTTCGGGTTGGAGCAGATTGCGGTCGGGGCGCACGGGAAATCCCCTGGACCGCGCCATCTCGAGACCGTCGGCAAGGATATCTCAAAGCACTCGCTAAAAAAAATGTTCGTCCAAAACTCCATGGAGGGCGCCCGCATAAGGGCTTTCGCCCGGAGACAAGGGCTGGAGATTGTTGAGATTTCGCCCCTTGGAGGGGATCCTGTCGCGACAATCAAGGCGACGGTGGATGCGCTGTGCGGTGCCGATCCAAAGGAAGGGAAGTAGTCGGTAACGGCCATGGCGGGCGTGAACGGAAGCATAAACAGGAATGCGAACCTTGTGGGGGTGCTGACGGGGTTAAGTCGCGTCTTCGGGCTTATCCGCGAGATGCTGACGTCGCGTTTGATCGGTTCGGGGCTGGAGCAGTCGGCTTTCGTCTTCGCTTTTACCGTTCCGAACCTTTTCCGAAAGCTGTTCGGCGAGGGCGCGCTTTCATCCGCTTTCATTCCCGTGTTCAAAGACGAGCTGGAGAATGGCGGCAGGGAGCGTGCGGAGTCTATGGCGCGGGCGGTCTCAAGCATGGTTGCGCTGCTCCTTTCTGTGATCTGCATTCTAGGGATTCTGGGGATTTGCTGCGCACTGCCCTACTCGGAGGGCGGCGGAAGGGTCGGTGCCGTGCTGCGGCTCACGCGCATCATGCTGCCGTATGCAGTTCTTATATGCGTGGCTGCGTTTGCCGGTGGTATCCTGAATTCGTTCGGCAAGTTCGGGAAGGCGGCGTTCGCGCCGGCGCTGCTCAACCTCGTTTGGATAGCCACGCTCTGCGGTTTGTTTTTCTTCCCGGAGCTCAGCAAGTACGAGCGTGTGCGCATCGTCGCGTGGTCCGTTCTGATCTCCGGCGTCATGCAGCTTGCATACCTCGTCCACGCGGTGCACGGCTGTGGGATGAGGTTGCGTCCGACCTTCTCGGGCTGGCGTGCGGAAAACGTGCGGCTAGTGTGGCGCAATACTTTCGTCGGTGCGGCCGGGATGGGTGCCGGGCAGATCAACCTTCTGCTCGACAACTTCCTCGCGATGTGGGCAGCACCGTGGGCGCCTGCGGCGATTTCGTATGCGGAGCGGATCGTTTACCTGCCGCTAGGCGTGGTGGCGACCGCGTTCGCGACGGTTCTGCTGCCGTCGTTTTCGTCGCACTTCGCCAAAGGCGATCACGACGGCGCGTCTGCCACGCTCCTCGAATCCGCCGGGGACGTGCTGCTTTTCATGATGCCCGCGGCGCTCGGGCTGGTGGTGCTGGCACCGGATATCACGAGCGTGATTTACGAGGGAGGCAGCTTCAAGCCGGAGGACACGGTGCGTGTCTCGCGCGCCCTGATGTGCTACGCCCCCGGGCTGCTGGTGTTCAGCGTGAACAAGATACTCACCCCGTGGTTTTACGCCAAAAAGGACGTAAAGACCCCCCTGCGCGTGGGATTGTGGATGATCGGGGCGAATGCGTTTCTAAACATTTTGCTTGTGATCACTCTCCCTTACGAATGGAAGCACGCGGGCATCGCGGGGTCGACGGTGGTTTGCTCGGCGGTGTCGTGCTTAGTGTTGGCGTACAAGACCCGCGACAATGAAGGCAAGCGCGTGCGTTTCGGCGCGCTCGCCGCGCCCGCCTTTAAATACTTGCTGTCATCGCTCCTAATGTGCGCGGCCGTTCTGATTTTCTTGCGGATCGCACAACCACATATCGTGGCTGGAGGCGGCCTTTACATCGCCGCGGTGGGCGCGGCAGTGGTGGTTGGCGCCGCAGTTTACGGCGTGGCAGTGTATGGACTCTGTCCCGAAGCCATGCGCAGGGCCCTGGGTCGAAAAGGCAAATAGATCAAAAGAATGCAAAAGATTATGAATATTAAGAGGCTTTTTACGATTTGGACCGCATTCACGCTTTTTATGGTGGCGGGGTGCACACTCTGCCACGCGCAGCTGCCGGAGACCACGGTCGCAGAGGCTGCGGGACGCGCACCGCTCATCGACCGCGCGAAGGTGATGGCCGTCGCGGCGGAAACCACGGCTGAGAAGTTTCCCGACGCCGACAATGTGATCCTCGATGACTATACCGTCGAACGCTACAACCCTGACGGCACCGGCTCGAGCTTCAATGAGTGGTATGAGAAGATCCTCACCGAAAAAGGACGCCGCGAATCGCGCACCGCGTCGCTATGGATGAACACGTCTTATGGCACCGTGGCGGTGGAGTTTGCCGAACTAATAAAGCCTGACGGCACAGTGGTGCCGATAGACATCGAAGCCAACAGCCGCGTGATGATTGATCCGGGCCAGATGGGCTCGAACATCTACGATCCGAACAACAAGATCTTCACAATCGCTTTTCCCGGAATGGAGATCGGCGATGTGCTCCATATCGGGGTCGAGCGCATAACAACGAAGTCGCGCGTGCCGAACCAGTTCAGCAGCTACATGGTTTTTGAGATGACTTTTCCGATCATCTCCATGACGCAGGAGATAGTGGCGCCGGCGGAGTTGCCGCTGGCGAAGATCAAGGTGCGCGACGAGATCGACGACGGCGTTAAGTACGAGAAACACACTCTGGAGAACGGCGACGTGCGCCATGTCTGGTCGGTGAAGGACGTAGAGCAGATTTTCCCAGAACCCAACATGCCCGAATGGCACACGTGCGTGCAGCGCGTGCTTGTCTCGACTATGGCCGACTGGGAGGATCTCTCGCGCTGGTATTGGAAGATAAGCGAACCACGCATGGGTGCGACCGTCCCCGAGATGCAGGCAGAGGTGGATGCGATAGTGGACGGCGCCGAATCGCGCGGCGAAAAGATCTGGCGCCTCTTCTCATACGTTTCGCAGAAGATCCGTTACATGGGTGTCACGCCCGAGGACGAGGCTCCAGGCTACGAACCGCACGATGTCTCGCTCACATACCTGAACAAATACGGTGTCTGCCGCGACAAAGCGGCGCTGCTCGTGGTGATGCTGCGCATGGCGGGCATAGAGGCGTATCCGGTGATCATACACGCTGGCGAACGCAAAGATCCAGATGTGCCGCAACTCGCTTTCAACCATGCCATTGTGGCGGCGCGGTCTGAAGACCCGGACGTCACTGGCGCGGATAAATACATTCTCATGGATCCAACCAACGAGAGCTCTTCACGACTGCTGCCGGAGTACCTTTGCGAGAAGAGTTTCATAGTGGCGACGCCGGATGGCGAGGGGCTGATGGAATCAGCGGCGCTGCCGGCGGAGGGGAACATGGTTTCGATCGAAACGGAAAGCCGAGTCGAGGGCGATTGGCAGCTTGCAGATACCCGCATTGTCTTCAAGGGCGTGAACGACACGATGTATCGCGGAGCCTTCGCCGACATGAGCGCCGACGACAGACGCAACGCCGTGGAGGGGATGCTGCAGTCGGCCCTTCCGGGTGCTAGCCTCACGCGTCTTGAGATAGTGCCTGACGACATGCAGGACACCGCCACGCCGCTTGAGCTCTTGCTCGGTTACGCCGTGCCGGGGAGCGTGCTCACCGGCGGTGTCACCGTGGTGACTCTGCCACGAGTCGCCGGGGCGTTCGGATACGTCAATTTTCTGGAGGGGCGCACCGGGCTTGAGAAACGGCGTTTCCCGATGGACACCAGCATTCCGTGCGGCGTCGAGGAGCGTGTGGCGCTGCATCCCGGGTTCGACGCGGATAGCTTCGAATGGGGCGGCGATGCCTTGACGGAGGCGCCGGGCGTTTCGTTCGCCCAATCGGCTGCGGTTTCGAACGGCGCGGTCTTGTGCGAATCGAGTTTCGTTATGTCGAAGAGCCTCTATTCGCCGGAGGAATACCCGGGATTGCGTGCTGTCTTCACCCGGAAAGAGAAGGCGGGTCGTGCTGTCGGGGTGTGGCCGGGTGCGCACGGCGGCGGAGAGGCCGGATATGCGCCGGAGGTGGTCGCGCGCATTCCACCAGCCGACACCCGGGTGCTGCTGCGCGAGGTCGAGGCGTATCCGGTGGCGGAATCAAACGGTTGGGTAGAAGTGCTGCACGAGCGCATTGAGGTGCTGACCTATGCGGGAAAGGTAGACTCCGGAGATTTGATGTTTTCTTACAATCCCGCCACGGAGAGAGTGGAGGTGCTTTCGGCGGAAGTTACTTCGCCAGACGGTCGCGTGCACAAGGTCACCGGTCTCGAGATAAATCTCATGGATCAGCCGTGGGTGGCATCGGCGCCGCGTTATCCGGCGGGCAAGACGCTCGTCATAAGCCTGCCGGGGCTGGAGATTGGCAGTGTGGTGGACTACACAATCCGCCGCGAGTTATACGGGAAACCGGCGCGTGCGTTCCGCATCTATTTCGGCGGGTTTTCCGATGTCGGGAAGCAAATTCTGAGGTTGCGGGCTGGCGATGACGGGTCGGTTTTCCACAATATGGAGGCGGGGGAGGCGATCGAGGTGGTGCATACGAACATGGCCGGGATGATGCGTGAGAGGAACATGCCGCCACCGCGCCACCTATTCGAAAAGCATTACAGCGTCGAAGCGGGGTTCGATGCGTGGGAGTACGGACGAATCATCGAGAGCAACATGGTCGCGAAGGCGCAGGGCCAGAAGCGCGCCGCCGCGAAGGCCGCCGAGCTTACGGCGGGGATTCAAACCAAGCGTGGGAAAGTGCGCGCTATACGCGACTTCGCCGCCAAGGAGATAAGGGTTGTCGGCGTGTCGTTTTACGACTTCCCGCTAAGCAGCATTTCTCCCGCCGATGCAACTATAGAGGCTGGATATGGGCACGGGATGGACGTCGCTGTGCTCGTATATGCCATGCTTGACAGCGTGGGGTTGAGGCCGCGGATCATATTGGGCGACAGTAGCAGGTTGCCGGCGGATGGCGATGACGCGCCGGTCGATGGCAACGGGTTTCTCGACGTCGTTCTTGTGGCTGTGGATGATGGAGACGAGACTTATTACGTAAACGATGGCAGCGAGTATTCTGACCTGCGTGCGACGGGGGCCGAAGGGGTTGTCTGTGCCGATTTGGACAAAAATAAATGGTACAGACTTGAGTTGCCCGAAGAGTTCGCCGATTCTGTATCGACGCGTTACGATGTTGAAGTTCTGTCTGATCGCTGGGCCGTGGTGGACGTCACGCGTGAGTACCGCGGTACTACAGCCGAGGGGTTCCGCCGGTTGTATTCCGAGATCACACCGGAAGACCGCCGTCGCCATGTGCTTGAAACCGTTTCATCGTATTCGCGCGGCGCGGTGCTGGAGGGGAAGTACGAGACCGACGTGGAATCTTATCCTGCATTGGAGAAATTCCGCATGAGCATTCCTTCCTGGGCTGTTGAGGAAGGCGGAGCCATGAGCGTGCGCCTTGTCGGGTCGGAGCGCACTGCCGTGGGCCCGCGTTATGGGGAGCGCGCTCATCCGTTCTACAGGGAGAACGTGAACCGCTTCCGTGACGAGTGGAACTTGCTGTTCCCGGCCGAGGTTCAATCTGCTTCGCTACTTCCGCGTGAGAACGACTTCGACCGTGCCGATATCTGCACGGTGTTGAATACTGAGTGCTTGGAGTCGCGCGCAGAGGACGGACGGCTAAGGGTGTCTGTCGTGCGCGAAGCCGTGTTGGAGCGCGCCATGTTCGGAGGCGCCGATTACCATGGTTTTATGGGAGCGGCGCTCAACACGCGTGGGCGCGCTGCCGACACAGTGGTGTTAGAACTTCCTGGTCGCTGAGAACCCGAAGCAGTGGGCGTGGCCGTCGGTGAACTCCGATGGCATGACTCCGCCGGCGACGTGGGCGGGAGCGTCCATGTCCTCGATGATCTCGAAGAAGTAGCTGCCGTCGAAGACCCAGTCGCCGGTTTTGTACCCGCAACCGACTGCCATTATATGGCGGTCATGCGCGGGGACGAGGTAGTCTGCTGTCTCGGCCTGCAGCGGCGATTCATCGTACGTGTACGATGCGCGCAGTGTGATGGCCTCGTTGAGTTCGTATGAGAGGCCGCCCGTGTAGCGGAAGCAGTTATCCCAGTCCTTGTCGGAGGCGGCTTCGGATTTTCCGGGCAGGATTGGGTCGTCGAAGCGGATGACCAGCTCGTCGTACGTGCTCCAGTGCGTGTATGTGACGCCCAGGCCGGCGGTGAGCTTGTCTGTGATATCGTAAGTGATGGCGGTCATGACAAAGTCAGGCAGCGTCACGTCGCCTTTGATGCCTGTGTCGTTGAAGAAGGCGGGTGCCATTGCCGCGACGGCGGCTGGCTTTGTGTACTTTACGTCGCCCTCGCATTCCTGTTCGATGCGGCTGTGGTAGGCGGCGCCGATGTTCAGTTTCTCGGTGGCATGGTACATGATGCCGAGGTCGAAGCCGAAGCCCACGTCGTCGCCGTTCATTTCCTGGAAGACGTCGTATGGGGAAGGGGAAGGGTCGTTGTACTTGCGCAGCCCGGCGATTCCGGCGGCGTCGATCAGCTGCTTCAGCGTGATGTCGAAGTACTGGACGGAGAGTCCGGCCGAGAGGGAAAGGTTATCGGTGGCCTTCCATGCCACCACGGGGTTTAGGTTAAAAGTTACAATTTTGGCGTAGATGTTGTTGTAGCGTCCGAACCAGACATCGTCGAACTCTGCGCCGAGCCCAAAACGCGTGTACATGCCGAACCCGAGCCAGAAGTCGTCGTTGAGCTGGTGCGTAACGTACGCATGCGGGAGCGGCCATACGCGGTTGCGGCCATCTTCACTGTATTTTTCGCCCGTGTATGGATTGACACCTTCAACGGTGGCATGTGGCGCCACGGCCGACATGCCCATTTGGACTTGCGTGCCTGGTAGAGTTGTAATGCCCGCTGGGTTGAAGAAGATCGCGCCAGGTTCGCCGCCTTTGGCGGTCACGCCGGCTGCGTCGCCGTTTCCGGCGGCGGAGCCTTCAAAGAGGGCAAAGCCGGCGCCAGAAGCAATCGTTGTAGAAAAGAGGCACAACAAAGCCGCCCCTGTTGCGGCACGTGCAACCGTGTTTTGTTTCATAGGTGTATATCCTTTTGTTTTAAAAAACGGGGATACGCTTCCCCGCGTTGTTTTCTGCCGGCATGGTAGCAAATGGATTTCAAAAAAATCAACCGGAAATTTCAAACAACGCAAAACAAGTGTTTGAATAGCGCGCTTGAGGGTCTGTTAAAGACCCTGCAAATTATTCATGCCGTGCATTTCGCCGACTGGAACGGAGAAGAGAATCCCGCGACCTTCTTCGTCGACATGGGATTCCGCAAGTATCGCCGAAAGTATAGTTTCTTTTTTGGCCGGCGGCACTACGATTATGATTATTTCCTTAGATGACTCGACGTTTAGGTTGTGGAAAAAAGAAAAAGTGTCGGCTCCGGCACCTCTGCCATAGAAAATCGTCGCGCCGCGCGCGCCTGCCTCCACGGCCTTCTTCACGATGCGGTCGGCCTTGCCCCTCTCGACCACGCAAAAAACAGCTTCAGCACTCATTTTTGTAGCCTCCTTGTATTAGATCCTTATCATGCTTGCAATCAGCACCGACACCGCAGCGCCAAGGCATGTCAGCCCCACAAGCCCGAACCCGACGCGCATGGGGTCAACCCCCGGCAGCACCGCCGCTAGTCCGATGGCGATCGCGGAGTTGATTGGTATGTTGACCGGCCCCGTTGTCGCCGAGGCGCAGTCCCACGCCAAACCTATTATCAAATCTTCGGCAAAGAACGAAATAACCAGCAGAACAACGAGAAGTGGAATGTAGAAATACGCCGAAGGCAGGTTGTAGAGCACTTTGGTGATGCCCAGTCCCATCCCTACCGCGCAGCCGAAGGCTGTTGAATAAACCAGCGTGTTGGAACGCAGGGCGCCTGCCGAAACTTCCTCCGCTTGCGCGGCCACGACCCTCAGCGCAGGCTCGACGAGCGTCGACGCGAACCCGATTGCCAGGCATACAAGTATAATCAGTCCGCGCGATGGCAAGTTCGGGAAAGCCCGGCCTACGTCGTTGCCAAGCGGCACGAGGCACATGTCGATGCCCTTCTGGAAAACGAAAAGCCCCAGAAGCACAAAGATAAACCCGACTACAAACTGCCTTGCAGAATCCACTGGGGACTTCAGTAATAACTTCATCGTGAAAAGCACCAGCACTAGCGGCGCAGTGCTCTTCACGACATCCCAGAATTCTTTTAAAATAAGTTTGAAATCCATTTTCCGGTTCCTTGTTCCCTACGGGAGTGTCACGCTGTGAGCGATATTGGCTTCAATCTCTTCCGAAATGGATTTAAGCAGCGCTTGCCCTATTGGCTTGTTGACGCTGAGGATGGCTAGAGACCTGCCGGTAGTGGGGTTGTGGGGATTTCTCATGTCCTCGATGTTGATGCCGGCCTCTGCAAGCCTGTGCCCGATGACGCCTATGACGCCCGGGCGGTCCTTGTATTCAAGAAACAGCGCCTCCGAGGTGGGCACCCAGTACAGGCGGTCGAATTCGTTGATGCGGGCGATCATCTTGAGATGTTCGCCTACTGTGCCGCGCACGCTGGACTTCACTACCTCCTTCTTTTCATTGACGCCGAACATGTCGATGGTCATCGAGTTGTCGTAGTGTTTGTCGGGGTCGATTTCGCGGTTCACATAAACGACGCCGTTGTCGGCAAGCCACTTCATTGCGAGATCGTAGTCGGTGGAGCGGTCGATGTCGTCCCAAATCCCGCTTAGGAGTGAAAGCATGAGCCACCGGCCGTACGGCGCCAGATGGCCGTAGAAGCTCGTCTCGATGCGGTTGATCGCGATAGATTTGCCGAGAATACCGCGCGCGAGTGCGGCGAGCGTGCATGCGAGGTCGCAGTAAGAGGGGTCGAGCCCCAGGGGGATGTCTCGGTTGACGATAAAGCTGGTGACGCCCTTTTCGTCGAAATCCACGATCTGCTCCGCCGCGCGCCGCGCCGCGGTTTCGTTTGCTTCGCGCGTGCTGGCGCCGAGGTGCGGCATCATGATGTCTGCGATGTCTGCCACCGGCTTTACGCCCTCGGCATCCTTGGGATAGACGTCATTGAGGTAGTGGATTCCCTTTTCAGCCTTGGCAGCGCGTATGTCGTCCTCGACCACGATGCCTGCGCGTGCGCAGTTCACCAGTGTTGCTCCGGGCTTCATAAGCGCCAGCATATGCGCGTTGACGCACCCGCGCGTCTCGTTGTTCTCCGGGATGTGGAGTGTGATGTAGTCGCACTCCCTGAAAATTGTCTCCATGCTGGCGCTCTTGATCCCGAACTGCGCGGCGCGCTCCGCCGGCACGAGCGGGTCGTATCCCAGTATGCTGCATTCGAAGCCCGCCAGGCGTTTAGCCACGAGGCGGCCGATGTTGCCGAGCCCGACAATGCCCACCGTTTTCCCCGTGAGTTCCGTGCCCATGAATTTGTTCTTCTCCCACTTGCCGGCGCGAGTGGAGATGTCTGCGGCGACTATGTGGCGTGCGTTCGCAAGAATCAGCGCTATCACTTCTTCGGCCACGGCGTTTGCATTCGCGCCCGGCGTGTTCATCACGTCGATGCCGCGCTTGCGGGCGGCCTTGGTGTCGATGTTGTCATACCCCGCGCCAGCACGCACCACCACCTTCAGCGAAGGTATCGCGTCCATGATTTCCGGGGTCACTTTCTCGCTGCGGACGATCATGGCGTAGGCGTCTGGATGCGCCGCCGCGAGGTCGGCGATCGGCGTCGAGGGATCCTGCAACACACTGTAGTTTCCGTTGGCCTCAAGGGTCTCGGCGGCTATTGAATCGAGTTTCGTGGGTATGAGCACTTTTTTCATGTTTAAAGTCTTCCAGGTTTTTGGTATTCTACATGTCAGACGCGGGCGGAAGGTTTTTGACCGCGACGCGTCTGCGGCAACGCATCAGTGGTTCTCAAGTCGCCAAAGTATATGAAAAAAGTGTTGGGCAAATCAAGGAAAATTGAACGGGTGCTACCCCGCGCCATGGGCATCGCCCTGGCAATGCTGGCGTCGGGTTCGGGGATGGACTCGTTTGCCGCGAATGTCGCGCCAGCGGCGCGCGGCGCGCAGGGCTCCGCCGCGCAGTGGAGCGGCAACGTCGTTGACGAGGCAGACGCCCCTCCGTATAAGGAGCGGCGCTTCCTGTTCGGCAAACCAGCGGGAAAAACCGTTGGGGAGCAAATCGCGCGCGCTCGCTCCCTGGAGAAGGACGGGAGGACGTCTGCAGCGCGCAAGGCGTACAATGCGTTCGTGCACGAGTGGGGCACGGCCCCCGAGGCCGCGGAGGCGCAGTTCGGGGTCGCAAGGCTCCTGGAGAAGGAAGGCAAATTGCAGGCGTCGTTCCGAGAATATCAGTACTTCATAGAAAATTATTCGGGCGGCAATGCCCCGGAAGGCGCCGCGTACGGCGACATAATCGACGCGCAGTTCGCCGTTGCAAACGCCACGCGGGCGAAGTACGAAAAGGGCGGTTTCTTCTCAACCCCAAGCTACGTGCTCGTCACCGCGATGTACCGCAAAATCGTCGAGAACGCCCCGGAATGGGAGCGCGCCCCGGAATGCATGATGTACGCGGCGGCGTGTTTCGAAAAAGAGAAGGAATATATCGACGCCATCTCGGCATACGAGGCGCTAGCCGCGCGATACCCGCAGAGCGGCTATAGGAATGACGCGCTATACCGCGCCGCATTCTGCCGATACAACATTTCAACGAAACACGCGCGCGATGAACGCACTATGAACAACGCTCTCGCCGCGCTCACGAAAGCCGTGGAGGCCGACCCCGGCCACGAGTCGGCCGGCGACGCGTCCGGAAAAATCGCCGAGATCTCGCAGCAGCTCGCCGCCATGAATTTCGAGAAGGCGCGGTTCTACGACGAAATACGCCACAACCCAGAGGCGGCGATCATTGCCTACACGGACTTCATCGAGAAGTTCCCCGCCTCTAAATCCACGGGAAAGGCAAAGGAGCGCATCGCGCAGCTCAAGGCCGAAAAACACGCACCGCCATCGGAATGAACCGCAGCCTCAACATCATCTAAAAACAGGACCCCAATATGAAAAAATCCGCCATATCGATGAAATCGATTTTACTCTCCGCCTTCTCCGCCGCAGCCATCGTGGCCGCGGTTCCGGGATGCGCAAACTATAGGCTCGGCACAACGCTCGACCCCGCACTCAGGGATGTGTACGTTCCAAACGTGCGAAACGAATCAGGACAGCCAGGCGTGGAAATAGAGGTGATGCGGGCCCTCGTCAAGGAGATACAGCGTGAGGGGACATTGCGTATCGTTCCCGAGGAACGTGCTTCGTCCAAACTCGAGGTGGTGGTGGTGGACTACAAACAGGATTCCATACGCTACAGCTCCCGGGAGACAAACCTCGCCGAGGAATACCGTATGGTGCTCACGGCCAACGCCACGTTCACCGATCTAAACGCGACGGATCCCGAAAAGGCAGTGATCATGCAACGGGTCGCGCAGGGCGACGAGACATTCCTACGCGGCACCGACACTATCACCGCGCGCCAGCGATGCCCATTGCGGCTGAAGAGCTCGCCGAGGCGGTAGTCGACGATTGCGTCAGCGCGTGGGGTTTCTAGTTTGAGAGAAACGCAAAACAAAAGAGCCCGGCTCGCGCCGGACTCTTTTTCCTATCGCTGTGCACGGGCGGCCAAACACCGCCGCGCGCGTGCTCTACGCCTTGGCCGCGGGTTCCGCGGCAAGCTTCGCATGGGCGCGCGATTTGCGCCGCGCCGCCGCGTTCTTGCTGATGGTGCCAATCTTGGCGGCTCTGTCGACTTCCGAGCAGAATTTTTTGAAGGCCTCTTCGCGCGACGCGCCTTCTCCGGCCTCCAACGCCTTAATGTACGTGCGGCGCGCAGTGTTCACACGGCTTGCGTTGGCCATATTACGCTTCCGCTTTTCTTCTGATGTCTTTACGCGTTTGATTGCGCTTTTGATGTTGGGCATG
>JALHHX010000481.1:492-1174 GCA_022837245.1 Lentisphaerota bacterium | reverse complement strand
CTCGTCCACGCTCACCCCCCCATACGTGCCCGCAACGTGATCCGTATTGATGCGCGTCACGTGGTCGCCAGACGAGCCCTGAGCGTAGTGCCCAAGATAGGCCCAACTCCGAATGTTCCCGTTGGCCGTGCCCGCCGGCGGGGTGTAGTTGACGGTTAGACGAGGATAAGGGCTGTTCGGCGCCCAGGCTTTCCGATAGCTTATGGAGGACTCAGTGTCTCCCTTGAACATAACTCCATAAGGAAAGTTTTTACCCGACCCTACGTTGAAGGTGTAAATAGTGCCATCCGCCGGCCAGACAACACTCTGTGAACTAGTGCCTACACTCCCGTAGTCCCCGCCAGGTGTTCCCCAGGGAGAGGTCCATTTCACGGTAGAGCGATCCCACGCCTTTGTGATCCTGTAAATATTAACCGGGCTATTTTGAGACGAGCTGTACGTCCCAACCTGCATAAAGGCAATGGTAAAAGAGGCGCTGGTACAAAGCGATGCATCCGGCATAGTCGCCATATAAGCATCAGCTGCTTTGAGTATGCTCCGAGCGGGTCCAGACGAGAAATAACTCGTTCTCAAAGCCCCGTTGTTAGCATCAGAAAATATGGAACAGGAAACGTCCAGATCATAGGGCCCCCAGCTAGCCGCCGATGCCGGCGAGGTATGGAAGAGAGCCAGACAGCAAATC
>JALHHX010000481.1:0-394 GCA_022837245.1 Lentisphaerota bacterium | reverse complement strand
CTGGTGGGCCTCTCGGCACCCGCTCTACGGATACTTTGGCGCACGGTGGTTCTCATTTCCGCACTTGAATCTTTCATACGCTCAATCTTTCGCACTCTTGGTTTCATCTAACAACGCATCCAACTATTACGCAGACAGTCAATTTTGCCTATACAGTGAACCCTGTAATTTGAGTATCGGCGATACTGTAGGCGCGCCGCACCAGAAGCCGCGCGCACTCGAACGCCGCCGCCGGATGAAGCCGCCCGTTGAATCCCGTCTGTTGGCCCATGGCACCACATAAAACGTTTAAACTTAGCCATCCGGAGGTCTTCTGTCAATGTTTCATTCAATGTTTTGCCGGTTCCGAATTGACTCCGGATAAATGTTACCGGGGCGGGGAGGCGGACGAGGT
>JALHHX010000166.1 GCA_022837245.1 Lentisphaerota bacterium | reverse complement strand
TTTTTTGTTTTGTTATTCCGTCAGTCAGCCTTATTGACTGAATCAACGGTGTTTAGGAGAGGGATTTCTGCGCGAAAAAATTGATTTGGAATCCCTGCATAATTGAAGAGAGCAATTTCCGAGCAATTTTCCCTGAAGGAATAGTAGTAGACAAACCCTGCGGGGTTTGCAACAATTGAAATGTTCTTTTTTTGGCGCGGCTTGGTGTCGCGTCGCTGAGGTGCAAGCAACCAACAGTCCATTTTTCGAATGCTAGCGGTTTGTCTCGAATATTTCTTGCGTTGACAGAGAGGCTGGTGCTATGATTAACGAACCTTTCCTAAATTGGAGCAATTCACGAATGAAGATTGAAACACGTTGGTTTCTGACCATAGTAGCTATATGCGCGTGCACATCGGTTTTCGCACAAGACCCCACGGTCGCCGAGGCCGTGAAGTCTGGCGCAAGCAGCATGACTTTTAAAGAGTTCTACACCCAGGGCGGAAGCCTTATGCATGTGCTTTCAGCGCTTTCCATCCTAGGCGTGGCGAACATTATATACCTGTTCGCCACTTTGCGCGTCGGAGTGACCGTCCCGCGTGCGGTGTTCAATGATGTTCTGGACAAAGTCCGCGGCGGCCAGTTCGAGGAGGCGCGCAAGGTTTGCGACTACAAGCCGAGCCCGTTTTCGCACATCGCCATGGCGGCGCTTGACTACGTGAAGGCCGTTCCAGACGCCGATCCCGTTATGATTAGCACGGCCATGGAGGGAGAGGGCACCCGCCAGGTGACCAAGATTCAGGGCCGCACGCAGTGGCTGCTCGACATCGCGTCGATCGCGCCCATGGTCGGGCTGCTCGGCACCGTTGTGGGGATGCTCGGCGCGTTCCGCGCTGTCGGCAGCACCGTGGCATCCGCCAAACCGGTGATGCTGGCCGAAGGCGTGTCTCTCGCCATAATAACCACAATCGCTGGTCTTATGATCGCGATTCCCGCAATGGCTTTCTATGCTTGGTTCCGCCGGTCCGCCTCTAAGCAGGCCGCTCATCTTGAAAACGCCTCGTCGGAACTTCTGACGGCGATCGTATCGCAGCGCACGAAATGAAATTCACGAAACAGGTACTGGAGCCGCCCGGGTTCCAGATGACTTCTATTATGGACGTTGTGTTTCTAATGCTCACGTTTTTCGTCACAATCTCCATTTTCTCGCAGTGGGAAACTGAAATCGACATCCAGCTTCCGACGGCCGAAACCGGCGCCATCCCCGACCGCCTCCCGGGCGAGGTGATTGTCAATATCGACAAGAAGGGTGATATATCCATCAATCAGGTTGTCCTCACGCATGAGGAACTCCTCGAAAAGTTCGCGCGCCTCGTCGAGCTTTTCCCCGGCCACCCCATTGTTATACGGTCGGACCAGGGCACGGAATACAAGCATGTCGTGGCGGTGCTTGACACGTGCGGCAAAGCCGGCATCGGCAATATCTCGTTTGCCACGGCGATGGCCGACGAGGCCGGCGGGGATGCGGCTCCGGACGAAGACGAGCTGCCAGCCGCCGTTATAGGCACGGTTCCATAGCGCAAAATGAAAGATATCGGTAAAAAGATCTTTCTAGCGGCCTGTCTCGTGGCAACAGCGTTTTCACAAGGACGCGCCGCCGAGCCGGAGGATTTCCGGGCGGCCGAGGACCGCCGCGTTTTCGCCGATGCCCTTTTCAGCCGCGAGATGTACAAACAGGCCGCGGTGGAATACGCGCGGCTCATAAAGGATTTCCCCGGGGCGCCGGAACTGGACCGCTCGTATTTCCGCCTGGGCGAGGCTCTCCGCCTAACGGGCAATAAGCTGGATGCGGCGAACATTTTCCTTAGAACTGCGAAACTCGGCGGCGAATACCGGCTGCGCGCCATGTTCAAACGCGCCGCGCTGTTCATGGAGATGGACCAGAAGGAATCGGCCGTCGAGCTCTTCGCCGAGCTCCTCAATGAGAAGCTTACGCCGGATATCCACGAATATTCTCTTTACTACTACGGCGAATCGATGGCGGATGTGGGTCGCCACGCGGCGGCGGCGGTGGAGCTCGAAAAGCTGCTCTCGACGTACCCGAAAAGCGGGATGGCGGCGTATGCGAAGCTCTCTCTCGGCCGCATTTACGCCATGCCGGGCGAGGTGAACAACCTAGAGCGTTCGCGAAAGTATCTCAACGAGGCGTCGGTTAATCCCCCCACGCCCAGAGTCGGCGCGGAGGCGCTCTTCCTCCTTGCCAGGGCTGAGTTCACGGCTGGAAATTACAAAGAAGCGGCCATTTATTTTTCAGAGTTGGAGAAGAAATATCCGGGAGACATGCGGCTTGCGGAGTCTCGCTTGCAGGCGGCATGGGCGTATTCGAACGCCGGGCTCTACGACGCCGCCGCGAAGAGCTGCGAGGCGGCGCTCGATTCGGACGCCGTCAAGGACATGACGCCCTCCGTGCGCTCTGAGTACATGTACATCCGTGCCGGCGCGGAGTTTCAGCTTCTGCGTTACGAGGAGGCGATCGTCTGGTACAAAAAAGTCCGCGAGACGGACCCCGACGGCCCGCTCGCAAGCGCCGCGCAATATCAGGCCGCTCTATCGGCGTTCCGCCTGGCAAAGCATGACAAGGCGATGGAGGTGCTCTCTCCGATTCTGGCGGACGCGGAATTCCGCGAACGCGCTCTCTGGTTAATGGCCGAGGCGGCGGTTGGGAAGAAGGACGCCAGTATTGCAATCCAGTACTATAAACTGCTCGTGACGGAATACCCGGACGGGCCCTACGCCCCGGACGCACTCTACAGGCTCGGCCACCAGCTAGTGCTGGCGGACGTCCCGTCGGAGGCGTCGGTTTACTTTCTGCAACTGGCCGAGAAGTTCCCCGATTCGGCGCTGGCGCCCAAAGCGCTGTTCGCCTCGGCTACCTCGTTGGAGAAGGCGGATCGCGGGGAGACGGCGCTACGCGACTGGGAGGAGTATATAAAGCGCTACCCGAAAGACGAGGGCATGCCTGAGGCGCTCTTCCGCAAAGCTTCTGTAGAGATGCGGCTGGACCGCAAGACCGAGGCGCTCGCCACACTCGATTCGCTTCTGCAGAAATTTCCGAAAACACCGCGCGTTCCCGATGCGCATTTCTGGAGGGCGCAGCTCCTGCGCGAAAAGAACAGCCTTAAAGACGCGGAAGCCGCCCTGCGCGCTTCGCTCGCCGCGAACCCGTCTGACGACATCAGGCGCGAAGCCAGGTTCTCTCTCGCGATGGTGCTCCTACAGGGAGGCCGCGAGGCGGAGGCCGCCGTGATCTTCCAGGAACTCGTGGACGATCCGATTCGTGCTAAGTTCACCCCTCAGCAATTCGCCTGGCTTAGCGACTACCAGTTCCGTAAAAAAGACTACGAAAATTCCGCGAAGACGGCATCGCTGCTCGTGGAACAGACCGAGGACAAAACCTGGGAGCAGGCGGGGTTGACACTGTCAGGCAAGGCGTTGCGCGCGGCCGGAAAAAACGACGAGGCCGAGGAGGCATTCAGAAAGGCTTTGGAGATCGAGACGCCCTCGCAGTCGCTTGCGCATGCAACGCTTTGGCTCGCCGAGATACTCTTGGAGAAAGGCAAGGCAAAAGAGGCCGAAACGTATTTCCGCATCGCCGTGGCGCGATCAGCCGATCCGGAGCTCCAGCCATACAGGATATACGCATACGCGGGGCTTGGGCACTCCGCGCTGGCGGAGGGCAGGAAGGAGGACGCCGTCAAGTATCTGATGACCGTGTCGCTACTTTATAAAGATGACTTGCTGCTGCCTCCGATAATGGCAGAGACGATAGCGTTGCTTGATGAAATGGGGCTCAAGGAGGAGGCCGCTCGGATCCGCTCGGAACTTAGCAAGATTTATCCCAATTCACAGGAGGCCAAAGATATCGCAGCATCGGCTGGGAAGGAGGGTGGAAGCTAACATGGCTGCGCATAACGAAAGCAGTTCCATGTATGGTGGATCGGGGGAGTTGCATCCCTTCGCGTACATCGGCGCCATTGCCGTTTCGATCGTTCTCCATGTGGTACTGGCGTTCTTCGCGGGAGACGCCAAGATCCATTTTATCGGCGACTTCTCGGGAATGACGAGTGAACAGAAGCTCAAGTTGCGCGCTGAATCTTCGTTCAAAGTGGACATGGTCGAGAAAGACCCCGCCGAACCCGTCGTCGATCTGCCTATACCAAAGGCGGATCCATTCGACGTTGATTTGCAGGAGGTGATGCTCAACACCCCATCAGACTCTCCGGGCGTGTTGTTCGAGCCGCCACTCTCGGCTGCTGACCTGGATCCCGGCCTTGGCGCGGAGTTGAAGGCCCCGGCGGTTGCAGAGGAGGTCGTGCCATTGATGCCGTGGCAGCCGCGGGAGGAGATTTTCGTCATATCCGACCAAATAGTCTTCGCCGACGAAGTCCCGTACGAACGCATCGACATCCCGGAAATCGACCGCCAGATGTTCGCGCCTGACGTAGTCGGCCCGTACGAAGTGGGCGAGGCCATTAGGAGCGCCTCTGTGGTCGGCACCCCAGCATACGTAA
>JALHHX010000165.1 GCA_022837245.1 Lentisphaerota bacterium | reverse complement strand
GTGCTGGTTCGGCGCCGACAAGACCTTCGGCGGCCAGTACTACGACTGGTTCTACAGCCGGACCCACGCCAGCGCGCAAAACATCGCGACCAACGCAACCCTCCTCGTCGCCAAGCCCGTCCGCGACTTCCGCTGGAAGGCGGCGGAGCGCGGCGCGCTCGACACCGAGGGCTTCGCCAAGCCCGGATTCGACGACGCGGCCTGGCCCACGACGGACGTCACCCTCCAGACCTGGTCTTCGCTCGGGCTCCACAACCACATGGGCTCGATGTGGTACCGCACGACGATCGACGTGGCCAAGGCCCCCGCCGGCAAGAAGGTCTGGCTCTGGGTCGGATCGACCGACGGCGCCGTGAAGGCCTTCGTCAACGGCCAGGCCGTCCAAGGCGGCGTCGAGCCTCGCAAGAACGAGACGTTCAAGCTCGTCGACGAGCCCGCCTCCTACGGTGCGCCTCTGCGCTTCGACGTCACCTCCGCCATCCGGCCGGGGGCGAACGCGATCGCGCTCTTCGCCACGCGCGGCGCCGGGCCGAACGAGATCGGCACGGGCGGACTGCTCTCCCCTGTCGTCGTCTACGCCGAAAAGTAACGGACGACCCCGATCTCGCGAATCCACGTTTCACAAATCACGATCCAGACGGAGGCTTTTTTGAAAAAATATCTCGCACCCGTGCTTGCCGCGGTCATCGGCTCGCAGACCCTTTCCGTCTCGGCCAGACCCGGCGCCGCCCCGGATGATCCGGGCATCCTGTTCGAAGCCGAGGACTGCAAGCCTCTCGACGCCAAGTTTTGGCGGGTTCTGCGCTACAAGCAGTCGGACGACCTGCCCGCCTATCCCTCCGGCGGCGGCGTGCTGGAGGCGGCCGCCCTCGGCGTGGCGCCGGCGAGCGGCATCGCGTCGAAGAAACCGATCGCCGGGAAATACAGGGTCTGGGCGCGCTTCCGCATTCCCAACGATTCGAACGTCTCCATCGCACCGTGCTCCATCGTCGTGAAGCAGAAAGGCGAACCCTTCAAATCGGTATCCTTCGCGATACCCTCCTCGGATCTGCCGGCCGATCTGCGCGCCCCGGAGGATGCGTTCGTCTGGCTGCCCTACGGCGTCGTGGAGCTTGCCGGGGACGAGCCGGTCACCGTGACGTTTTCGCAGGAGCGCGGCGAGACCCCGGAAGCCGTTCCGGCATCGATCGACTGCGTCTATTTTTCGGCGGATGCGGCCCGAACCACGCCGCCGCCCGCCGACCTCGCGCCCCGCCAGCTCTTCCTGCGCTTCGTCGTGGAGCCGGACGGTCTGCCGATGACGCTCGGAATGGGCGGCCATAGTTGGGCGTGGAAGCAACGGCTCATCCTGCCGCGAATGGGCGCGATGGAGCCGGGGCGCGGCGGCAAGCCCGAGGCCCGCCCCGTCGAACCGGGCCAGGCGTCGGACTGGACGAATCTGTCGGTCGCGAGCGACTTCACCCGCGAGCATTTCCTCGTCAACATCAGGGCCCTCCCCGTGAGGCGCGTGGACGGCGCCGGCCAGGTCGCCTACCGCCTGCAGCTCGCGACGCGGCCCGACCCGGCGGCCGTATTCATGGATCATCTCGTGCGGGGCGGGAACCCCAGCGTCGTCGGCTGGTTCGATCTGGCCGGGCGCAGCTTCGCGGCGGATTTCATCGTCGCGGACCGAACGGCGGAGAAGATCGCCGCCCTGCCTCCAGCCCGTGGGCGGCGACCGGTGAAGTTTCCCGTCGGCACCGCGATCTGCGTCGAGGGACTCGCCGACTCCGTCGTGGATCGCGAGATGAAGAACGTCGCCGCGCTCGGATTCAACTCCTTCGGTCTGGGAACCGGCATCCCCTTCTTCATCGCAAACGGACCGAAGCATGGCTACACGTTTCTGGACGGCCAGCAGTTCCGCGGCGAACTCAGCGCGACGACGGTCGATGCGAAGGGCTTCAAGCGCAACGACCCCGCCGCCAGCCAGGCGAAAGCCGCCGCCTTCGCGAAGACACTCCGGGACAACCAGGTCGTCGTCCCCTTCTGCAGTCTGGCCGACGAGCCGTCGATGAATTTCGGGCACCTTCTCTCGGACCCCATGCTGCTGCACGACTTCCCGGGTTATCTGGCGGAGCAGGGGCTGACGGCCGAGGAACTGGGCATCGCCTCGCTGGAGACCGCGAAACCCGCCCGCTACGACGATGCGCCGTCTGCGGCCATGCATTACTGGAGCATGCGGTACTACATCAAGGCATTCGGCGACCGCTTCCGCGGTTCCACCCAGGCCGCCGCCTCGCAGGGCCTTCGCACCGGCGTCAACTTCGCCTGCCAAGCCGTCGGCAACATCCTCTGGGACGGCGCCGACTGGTTCCAGTTCTATCGCGACGGCACGCTCACCTACGGCTGGACCGAAGACTGGTTCAACCTGTGCAACACCTACCAGTTCGTCAGCTTCCAGATGGCCGTCATGCGCGCCGCCTGCGAACCCGCCGGCACGCCATACGGCACGTACTGCGTCATCGGCAACCGGACGCCCTGGGACATCGGCGCGAAGTCGTTCTCGCAGTTCGCGCGGAGGATCGACAGCTTCAAGATCTTCAACTACGGCCCCAGCTACGGAAACGCGGACAACTTCGACAACCGGGAACCCGAGCTGTTCCAGGAGGTTCGCGACGTCAACTTCGCCATTGGCGCCGTCGAGGACGCCTATCTCGCGGCCGAACCCCTCCGGGGCGACGTCGCGATGCTCTATAGCACGACGTCCGACATCTGGAATTCCTGGAAGCGAGACTGGTTCCCCGCCTCCCTGCCCGGTCTGGAGCGCAGCACGCTTTATCTTCTGCTCGGCCAGTGCGGCGTCCGGACGGACATCGTCTACGAAGGCGACCTGGCGCAACAGCTCAAGGACCATCGCGCGCTCTTCGCGACCGACTCGCACATCCACGCGGACAACCTGCCCGCCCTCGTCGACTGGGTCAAGGCGGGCGGCATCCTCTACCTCGGCGCGAACGCGCTGGCATACGACCACTACAACCGCCCCACGCAGATCGAGGCCAAGCTCGGGATCCGCCGCGGCGAATTCAAGCTCGAGAGCGCGCCCGGGGGACTCCAAGGCGGCATGCCGGCCACGCTCGGCGAAGTCGCGGGGCATGGCGAAACCATCCCGATGATCTACGGCGTGCAGGACGTCGAGGGCGAGGCGCTTGCGGCGCGCGCCGACGGTAACCCCGCCCTGTCGGCGACACGCGTCGGTCGCGGCATGGTGGTCCAGTGCGGATTCTTCCCGGGTCTTTCGCACTTCAAGCGGGCGCGCCACAATCCCGACGTCCGATTCCAGAGCCTGAGCGTCTATCCGGAGAACACCCGTTCGATGATGCGCACCGCGCTGGCCGCGATGCGGGTCGAGCCCGCTGTGCAAGCGGATCATCCGATGGTCGAAGCGCAT
The DNA here is from genome assembly GCA_022837245.1 of Lentisphaerota bacterium. Lineage (GTDB taxonomy): Bacteria > Verrucomicrobiota > Kiritimatiellia > RFP12 > UBA3636 > JAAZFF01. The sequence goes on along the minus strand of JALHHX010000165.1, from coordinate 1,203 downwards.
CTGCTCCAATCCCCCGACTGCGATCTTCTCGTCCTCGCCAACTGGTCCGGAGCCGCCCGCCCCGTTGTCGTGACGCTGCGCAACGGCGTCGCCTACGCCCGCGCCGAAGCCGTTCGCGCGACGGATGCCAAGCTGGACGGCCCGTCCGGCTCGCACGCGGTGGCCTTGACGCTCGGTCCCGGCGATTTCGTCCGTCTATATCCTTGATCGATCGCGGAATCGAGGACCTCTATCGAACGACCGAATCGGACGGCGCCTTTTGCTACACCTTCTTCAAGGCCCTGGGGAAGGCATGACGGCTGCGAGTACGCGAAAAGGCAAGGGTACGACGTGAAGGCAGCCGACCCCGACTAATCCGCAACGCCATTGCGGATTAGTCGGAAGGTGCGCGCTGCCGAGCCTACAAATTGTGGCCTCAGAAGGAGAGGCTGAAGCTCTTGTTGCAGGTTCAGACTTCCTGACTTCGGCGGAAATCGAAATGGCGCTTTTCGTCGGCTGAACACGCTCGTAGATCATGCGCAGGAGCGCCTCTGGGACCGCGAGGCTTCCGCATCGCTTTTGGCAACCTCCGTCTCGGGCCTGCGGCCCTTACGGAAAGTGCCAAGCTCGTTCCCGGGAAAACCCCTCAGAACCCGCCTGAGGTCAGGAAGTCTGAGGTTGGGACGAGCGCAGATCTGCTCACCGCGGAGGGTCTGCGCTACGGCTGAACCCCGAAATGATCGGGACGCGATCGCGTTCCCCAAAAGGGAGGAGTTGAATCGTCGAAAATCACACCGAACATCATCGCATCGTGTGTTCAGCCGATGGCCGAGATCGTCGTGCAACGCAGAGGCGCGTTGCGCTTCGCTCCGACTCCCTTTCGCCGCCTCGCCTCGCTCTCACGCTTTCGATACTTTGGGCCGTTCGGATCGCCCCAGGAGACGCAGGAGTCCGTCGAGAATGGTCAGCGGATGCGGAGGGCAGCCGGGGATGTACAGATTGACGGGCAGGATGTCGGCAACCCCGTTGCAGGCCTCCGGGTGGTCGATGTAGGGGCCTCCGGAGATCGCGCAGGCGCCGACGGCGATGACGATCTTCGGCGAGGGCACGGCCGCGTAGGTCTTCAGCAGCGCCTCGTGGATTCGCTGCGGGCGGCCGTCGCGGGCGAAGGCGTCGAAGGCGCGGGAGAAGGTCGCCTCCGAAGGCACCTCGCCGAGCGTCTCC
>JALHHX010000164.1 GCA_022837245.1 Lentisphaerota bacterium | reverse complement strand
ACGATGGCGAAGGTTAAAGAGCCGCTTCTCGCGCTCGGCAGGAGGAAGTTCGACAATTTCGGCGCGCTGCACGAGGCGGTCCGGGAAGCTGTCTGCAAAAAGGGTCATAAGATTCCACGGATTGGTCCCCTTGCCGTCTACGACACAGCTCTGCGGTTGGGCGCGTTCAGGAAAATCCTGCCCGATCACGTCTATCTTCACGCCGGGACTCTAGAGGGCGCCAAGAACCTCGGATTGAACCTCCGGGGGAAAAAGTCGCTGGCGATGTCCGACCTCCCTTCCGAGTTCAGGAAGTTGGAAGCATACGAGGTGGAGAATTGCCTGTGCATCTACAAGGAGCACTTCAAGGCGGCAAGCGCTCTTCAAAAAGTCTAGACACACAACCAACAAGGAGCGGTAATCGTGAATTCAAATTCAGACGTTCCATTTAAGAGAGGAAAATTAACGGAAATGAAAATGATCAAATGGCTGGCGATGATCGGGGTTGCGGGCTTGGCTGTTACCCTTCTGAGTGGTTGCGGACAGGCGGACTCGTACGATGACGAGATCGGAGATTTCATCCGCAATGCCGCAGACGAGGTCGAGGCGTCATCCTCCGATGACTCGGATGAAATCACGATGAAATTCTGCGGTTTTTACCTCGGGATGAGTCTGGAGAAGGCGCAGGCGCTCGCACAACGGAAGGGGCTGAAAGATGGGGAGTTCGAGTTTGAAGCCTCGCCTGGCGAGGGCGTGTACTACTTCACCTTCGCCCTTTCCGCCGTCCGTCGGTTGACGAATGGCGGGGACACGGTTGAGGAGTTGGCTCGAGCCGTTGCCAATGAAGTCGGCGACCTCGAATATGACTTTCAGCGAGAGCGATATTCACGAACAACCATCGATAACAAGGAAGTCTATGTGACGAGTCAACTCTTGTCGATGACCGACTATCCGAAACTACGATCAGGAAGGGCGGAGAACATGAAGAAGCTAGCCGATGGTGAAGTGGAAAAACTCTATTGCGTGATAGACGTCTCGTCGGGGCCTTCTTCATCCCAGTATCCGGTTCGTTACGAACGGAGTATTCCAGAACAGGCGAAGACAACCCAGATCGTGTTGCGTTGGCTCCCGGCGGGTCGTTACAAGATGGGGAACGAGCGCATGGTCACGTTGACCAAGCCCTTCTACATCGGCGTCTTCGAGGTGACGCAGGCGCAGTACGCCCTGGTCATGGGATCGAATCCGGCCGCCTATGTGGGTGGTACCCGCCCTGTCGAACGCGTCTCCTACAACATGATCCGAGGATCGGGTGCGGGCGCCGGGTGGCCGGGCTCGTCCGCCGTTGATGCGGATAGTTTCCTGGGGCGACTTCGCGCGCGAACGTGGCTGGATTTCGATCTGCCGACGGAAGCCCAATGGGAATATGCGTGCCGTGCCGGAACGACGACTGAATACTGCAACGGCGATACCGAAAACGACCTCAAGCAGGTGGGGCGGTATAATGGCAACGGCGGAGCGTCGTCTAAACACGCCGTCGTGGGTTCCTATCAGCCGAATGCATGGGGACTGTACGACATGCACGGGAACGTGTGGGAGTGGTGCTTGGACTGGTGCGGTTCGCTAGGCACAGACAGCGCGACGGATCCAGTCGGTGCGGCGTCGGGGCTCGCCCGCGTGTTGGGCGGCGGGGGCTGGAGCAGCGATGCGCGGGACTGCCGTTCTGCCCGCCAGATCGGCGGCCACTACCCGTCCGACGTGTGCGACTTCAACGGCTTCCGCCTCGTCGCATCCCCAGGACGGTAAGTTCCTCTCCTTAAAAAACGGAGTCACAGCGCGGCCGTCGCAAGCCGGCCCCCGCGGATGCGGGGGTGAGCGGAGCGAAAGGCGCGGCGGCCGCAAATGAAAGGGCGATAAAACGAAGCGAATCGGCAACCTGTTTGAACAAGTGATCGAGGCGGAGAATCTGCGGCTCGCCTTTTGGAAGGCGAGCCGCGGGAAGCGGTGTCGCGATGATCAGCGGGCGTACGAGGCGAACCTTGGGGCGGAACTCGAGAAAATGCGCGACGGACTGATCGATGGCACGTATCCTGTCGGGCGGTACGAACGGTTCACGGTGTACGAACCGAAGGAACGGATCATTTGCGCGGCGGCGTTCAGCGAGCGGGTATTGCATCATGCGCTGATGAACGTGATCGAGCCGTGGCTGGAGAAGTGGCTGATTTTCGACATCTATGCGTGCCGGAAAGGCAAGGGGCAGTTGCGGGCGGTGAAACGCGCACAGGCTTTTGCACATTGTCACACGTGGTTCTTGAAGTGCGACTTCCGCAAGTACTTCGACTCGATTCCGCAGGACGGTCTGATGCGGATGGTGGAACGGCGATTCAAAGACAAGAAGTTGATCGATTGGATAGGGCGCATCATCGTTACATACGAGACGACGCCGGGGCATGGGCTGCCTATCGGGAATCTGACCAGCCAGCATCTGGCAAATCTGTATCTTGATCCGCTTGACAGGCTGTTGCCGGGCGTACCGTACGTCCGTTACATGGACGACTTCGTATTCTGGGCGGATGAAAAGGATACGCTCAAGAAGATCCGCGCGGAAGTGATTTGCTTTGCGGAGGTGAAACTGGGGCTGTCGCTCAAAGGCGAACCCTCCATCAACAGGACGTCGCATGGAATGGATTTTCTTGGGATGCGCGTGTTTCCCGACGTCATCCGGCTCAATCGCGCAAGCAAAAAGCGTTACATGGGCAAGGCCAGCCTCTATGCCCGGCTGTTTGACCAAGGGCTGTGGAACGAACAGGGCTATCAAGAACGGATCACTGCCTTGACGGCATTCACGCAACAGGCAGATGCGACGGCATGGAGAAGGAGTTTTTTTTCGGGAATCGGCGATAAGCGTCGGGGAGCAACCGCGTGTTGCGCGGCGGGAGCTGGAACAACAATGCGCAGAACTGCCGTTCTGCCAACCGGAACAACAACAACCCGTCCAACGCGAACAACAACAACGGCTTCCGCCTCGTCGCATCCCCAGCACCGCAAAACCTAAGGAGAGGAACTTGCAGTCCCCGCCGGTTTCCAGTTCCCAGAAATGGGACAAAGAAAGGATCGCCGCCTGACGCTGGTAGAAACTTCGAAGGTTGCAGACGGCATTGTTATGGCACAGTACAGTACATTTTATGTTCCACTTGCGGACAATGGAGAAATACAGGAGACGATGAATGCTTTTCTTCGGTCGCATCGTGTTCTGAAGGTGGACAAAGTATTTGCCGATAACGGCTGGGCGTTTTGCGTGGAATGGCTCGATGGCGCGGCTTCGTTTCCGCATTCGGGGCGTTCTGCTCAACGCGTGGATTACCGCGAAGTGCTTGAACCTGCTGCTTTCGCCGTGTTCAGCAAGTTGCGGGAAAGACGCAAGACGCTGGCGAATGCGGATGGTGTGCCGCCGTACATGGTGATGACGGATGCTCAGCTCGCCGCGATCGCGCAACTGAAGGAACGTACGCTTGCCGCGCTGAAAGCGGTGGAAGGCATCGGCGAAGCAAGGGCGGACAAGTACGGCAAGGCGTTTCTGACGGCATTGGACGGCGCGTAAGTGAAGGTTGGACCATCCGCCGGGAGCGGGAATGGACAATAGGCAAAGGCTCCGGCCTTTTTCGGAAATTCGGGGCGAACGAGCGGTACCGGGACGACATCAAGAGAGCTTCGGTATTGGAGCGCGGCGGCGCAGGCCTGGCGGGAGGGGCGAAGCGAATCCTCGTTGTCGGCGACAGCGTTCCCGCTGGTTCCGGCAGCGCCGGCGGAAGCCTGGCGGCTCGCATGAACCGTCGAATCCCCCCGGACCCCGATGGACGGAAGGGCTCCGCTCATGCCTGGACGATTCCCGGCGTCACGGCCATGCAGATGTCCCGCGATTTCCCCAAAGCGCTGGATTCGATTCCGGACGCCGGCACCGTCGACGCATGCGTCATTCTCGTCGGACAACGACGCGTCCATGGGCGTCCCTCCCGAAGAGATCCTTCCATTCGAGATCCGCATGGCGGCCGATTGCCTGAGCCGCGGAATCCGTCCCGTGCTCGTGGGGCCGATACCCGTCCGGAGCACGGAAGACCGCCAACGGAGGCACCAGGAGGAGATCCTGGATTCCTTGAACCGCCGACTGCGGGTTTTCTGCCAGGTCCATGGAAGAATCAGGGGACAGACTCGACGTTTGTTTCAGGCGAATTTGTATCGGCGGCACAGATTCGCCTGAAAATCTCTTGATTTGTGGGTTGCGTTCGTCTAGGCTGTTGGCGGCAAGGCTACCTCGCGCATGCCGGCAATCCGCGGACCCTGATGGTTTCGCAGCTCGCAGGCCCCATATTCGAGACATTCGTCGCAACCCAGATCATCAAGTCCTTTGCCTCGTGCGGAGAGGCCATGGCGCCGTCATCTCTACTACTATCGCGACAAGAACGGCAACGAGATCGACCTGCTCATCGCCTCCGAGGACAAGCTCCACCCCCTCGAGATCAAGTTGTCCTCGGATCCGGGGAAACACGCCGCGCGCCGCTTCCGCCTGGTTCCGGAGCTTGGCCTGGCCCGAGGCCATGGCGCCGTCGTCTGCATGAGCCCGAACGTCGTGCCCATCGACGCCCTCACGGACATCCTGCCCGTTCA
>JALHHX010000163.1:4675-5347 GCA_022837245.1 Lentisphaerota bacterium | reverse complement strand
CATCGGTGGCTGTCAGGGTTACCGATGCTGTGCTGAAAATCCTTTGCCAAGCTTCCAGCATCTGCTGGGCATTGTCGAAACGTTGCTTCGGATTGCGACGTAATGCCTGCACGAAGAACTTGGTGAATTGTTCGCGGAGGTTGGGGTCGAAGCGCTCGGCGTCAATGGTCGCTTCGCATTCCACCATTGCCGGGTCGGTCTTGCCGTCGTGCCAGACGGGAAGGAATCCTGTAGCCATGTGGTAGAGCGTGACCGCCGCGGAGAATCGTTCCGCCTGCAAGTCCCACCGTGCAGGTCTGCGGAGCGGCAAAAACGGATCCAGGTAGCGGGGCGTGCCGGCACGAATGTTTTCCGGACTGCAGCGCGAAAGCGAAAAGTCAAAGAGCACCAGGTGCAGGGCGTCCCCGCGCCCCACGGCAGAAACCCCAATGTTTTCAGGTTTGATGTCGCGGTGGGCAATGCCTTCACGCTCCAGGATAACGACTGATTCCAGCAGGTCTTCGCCGAAACGCTGAAGCATGTCCAGGCTGAGACGGCCCTCCTGCCGCAGGCGTTGACCAAGGGTGGTTTCTCCGGCCCGGTCCAGCAGGATAGCCGTCCGGTCATTCACCTGGATGATGCCATGGCAACGGACGATGAGCGGGCTGCTCAGCTTCTGCAGCACCTCTCCTT
>JALHHX010000163.1:0-4653 GCA_022837245.1 Lentisphaerota bacterium | reverse complement strand
CTCCTTCATCCCGGACCCGGTCGTTGTGATCGGTATCAACCGCCACCTTCACCACATATTCGTGATCATCCTTGTTGACCAGGAACGCCGTTGCCGTCGACCCTACGCCCAGCTTACGGTCCACCTTGTAGCCACCGGGGAACACATCGCCGGATTTGGCGTGATTGGGATCGCCGACGAGCTGGTTACTTGGAGTGGTGAGATCATCCTCCAGCTCGTCCAGATACTCGATAAATTCGTCGACCGTCTCAAGGCGGCTGCTGACGTCAGGGTCGGTACTGTACTGGACCAGTTGATCAAGGGATTCCGGCGCCCCGTTCAGCACCGAGCTCACTCGCAGGCCCCGATGGGTTCGGAGCTTCTCCACCAGCGCTAGGGGGCTTTCTGCCGGAGCCTGGCCGGTAATATTGGCGCCGGTGAGGAAGGGAGCCAAAATGGCCGGTTATAAAAGAGGCCATGTAGGGAGATGGGCGTAGGAATGCGCGGTTGCCTTCGGGAAGAAGGCAAAAAGGTGCGATGCGGTCATCACCGGTTGAAGTGACAACCCTTCGATGATCATGCATTGGGTTTCGCTGGGTTCAGATATCTTTCCTTCGATAGCTTGTTCCTTCCAAGACGAGGACCTCGGAGCGATGAACGAGGCGGTCGGCAATCGCCGCGGCGGCAGTGGTTGAGTCAAAGATCTTCCCCCAGTCGGCAAACGGCAAATTGGTAGTCAAAATTGTTGACTTTCTTTGATGCCTGGCACTGATAACCTGGAAGAAGAGGCTTGAGCCCTGCTGGCCGAGGGAAAGATACCCAACTTCGTCCACCACAAGGAGGGCCGGAGATTGATAATATTGGAGTTTTTTCAGGAGCGAGCGGTCGGCGTCGGCCGCAATGAGGTGGTTGACCATTTCCATGGCACTGGTGAAGAGGACCTTGATGTTGGCGTTGCATGCAGCGGTGGCGATGCATTTAGCCAGGAAGGTCTTGCCGGTGCCAGGATTACCGATGAGGACCACGTCCATGTGCTCGTGAACAAACCCCAGATCCAGTAAGCTGAGGATGCGGTTTTTCTGTTCTTTCCTGGATTTATGATGATCGAAGTCAAACTGATCGATGGTGACTCGATCATGGAGTTTGGCCTGCTCCCAACGAAGCTTGACCGCGCTTTGCCAGCGTCTTTCGAGCTCCATTTCGGCCAGGCGATGGAGGGCTTTGGCCACCGAGAGGTTTTTCTCCCGGGCCTCCCGCAACACTGCCTCGAGCTGCTGGGCCATGGCCTTGAGGTAGAGCTTCAAGAGTTTCTCTTTGAGGGCTTCAATCTCGGTCATGGTGTTTTCTCCTTCTGACCACAAAAGCGTCATAGTCGGCAAGGGAGGGTTCCTGCAGGCGAATGCGGTTGAGTGATTCCTGATTGAGCTTGAGAGGCGGGTGTCGGCGCTGGGGAGTCATCTCCTGGTAGAGGATATTCTCGATATAGTCGGCGCCATAGGCATGGTGAGCCAAGGCCTTTTTTATGGCATCGATGAGCGCCGACGAACCATATTCATCCATGAGGTGCAGCAGTCTTCTGACGGTTTTTTTGAGGGGGTGCGGACTGGTGCTGAGACGCTCCACATAGGTTTTGGCTTCCTCGCCCAGACTGAACAGGATGGCCACCTCGTTGGAAAGCCAGTGCTTGTGGAGGTTTTTGCGGGCAGCCTCGCGATGTTCGGGCAGTTCGACCCTCTCGCTCCTCTCCCAGGATCGCTTATGGGAGGCTACCTGTTTCCCTTTGAAGTAGAGGCAAACGGTCCGAGAGTCTCCTTTGGCGGTCACGTGTTTGCCAATGAGCCATGGAGGAGCGGTGTAGGTATTGCCATCAAAGTGAATGCAAAAATCCGAGTACACCCTGACCTCGGCAGTGTCGCGACAGTCGGGGAGGAGCTCCGGCAGAGGCCTCATATGTTCAGTTTTGAAACGATCGACGGGCCGTTCGCCGGTAGTTCGATGGACCCTCACATTGGCGACGGTATCCCTCCAGTGAATGGCCTGATTTTGGACGTCAAGGAGATCCTGGAACCTCCTCAGGGGCCAGAAACTGTTTCGGATGTAGTGGATAGCTCCTTTCTCGATTTTTCCCTTCTCATGGGGCTGCCCCGGATGGCAGGCGAAGGGGGTCAGCTGAAACGGGCGAAGAAAGGAGAGGAAGGCTTCGTTGTAGCGGATAAGCGGGCCATCTCTCTCGATGACGGCGGTGAGCATATTGTCGTGCACCAGCTCCCTGGCTGTTCCACCAAAGAAATGGAAGGCGTTGAGAAGACAGCGATGAAGGGTCTCTTGACGCTGGGAATGGGTGAACTCGAGGTAAAGCAGGCGGCTGTAGCACTCGATAACGGCCATGCAGTAGAGCTTCCGTTTGGTTTTGCCGTATTCCAGAGCGCCGAAGTGTCCCCAGTCAATTTGAAACTGCTCTCCGGGGCGGGATTCAAAGCGGATGAAAGGACGTCGGTTCTGATGCTGCTTACGGACCGTTTGCAAGTACTGGTTCAGAATGGACTTGCCGCCCTCAAAGCCGAGAGGAGTAAGGCGCTGACGAATCACCTGGCCGCTGACCGTGGCATCCATATCGAGCATCCTGCCGATTTCCTCTTTGAAAGGGTCAATCTTGCTGGCTCTCTTTATGGTGGGTTTGCCCGGGTTGGGATTCTCAAGATATTTGAGGACGGTCTTTCGAGCGACCTTAAGGTTTCTGGCGATGGCTCTCAGGGAGAGCCCCAACCCTTTCATGCGATGGATTTCGAAGATGGTCCGCTGCTCGATCATGGCTTGCCTCCGAAAGCCCTGGCAAAAAAGTCGCGGATCGCTGCCGGGTCGTCTCTTTTCCAGTCCGCTTGGGGTTTGTGGAGTTCCTGAACACTGATCACCGGTTGCCTGGGCAGGGAGAGCACCTGGAAAAGCTGCCCGTTGAAGGCGATGAGGTCCTTTTCCAAGAGCCGATTCCTGGCCTCAAGATAATCTTCCAGGGTAATCCGAAGGAGCGAGCAGATTTTGTCGTAACCATAGAAAGAGAGCCCGTAACGGTCAGCCGCCAGCACCAGAAAGAAATAAAGGAGCATCTCATGATGGTTGAGGCTCAGCATAAAACCGTCCCGGAGGAACCGGTGTTCGATAAAAGCAAAACTTCCGCTGATCTTCCGGACGCGCTCATGACACAGGATCATTTTGTTGATCATGATCTTTTACCTCCTTTCGGGGACAGTGTAGGAGGAGTAGGAAGACAGGTCCATTGAGTCCTCTTTTGCAACGCCGGGGGTTACTCTTCAAGCACTCGAAATCAAAAGGACTTTTTGTGCCGACGCGTCCATCTTTGCAACTGCTTCAACCGTGACGGGGATCAGGTAGTAAGTGCCTGTCTTTATTTTGGAATGCAGCTCTAACGCGTCCATCTTTGCAATCCGCCTGCGGCGACGGGATCTTCGGACTTTCTGCAGGGCGCGGTTTCGAATGCCGTATTCTGGGTTTTGCGCCCTCCACCTCTGCCAGTAGTCGGGATTGCGAGCACTCCAGCTTTTCTGGCACTCCCTTTGGTTGGCCTTGTAGTCGAGATCGGTTTCAAGCTTGCGTCTCTGCCAGGCGCTCTTCCTCGCACGCTGGCATTCTTTCTTGCTGCAATAGCGCTGGTTCTTGATGCGATGGTTGGGAACAAACAAGCAGCGGCAATGGGCACAACGGACCTTGTTCATGATTTCTCTCCCCGGAGAAACCATAAAGAAGATCCTTAAGGAGATCAGCCGAGGAAAGATTCACGGCTGTCAAAGAATGGAGGAGATTTACCGCGGGTCACTAAAACCGGACAAGTCGGAGAAAAAGGGAAGAAGATTCATGCAAAGAAACTCATCTCCGCCTGCCAGCCACATCCCCTTTTCCAGCATTGGCGGAAGAAAACGAATCAACGCCATTTCGTGTGGGCGAAATGGGAAGGAAAAGACCGAAGTACATTTGTGTGGTGCCCTTCCTCACAGGAAACCCTGGACTCCTTTCTCACTGGTCAAAATGGCATCCTCTCTCGGTGGCCCCGATACGAATGAGATGTTGTCTACGGGCTTGAGAAGGCCAAAGACCACCGGCTCGCCGCATCGAAGGTCCTCTTCGATGATCTTCAGGATTTCATCGGGCGCGGCTTCTGCGTAGCGCGGCAGGTCGTCGTCATGCGAGAGGAGCTTTTCAAGCGTCAGCGGTGTTAGAAGCTTGCGGATTAGAATTGCGACCCCACCTTCGACGTTAATGCCAAGGCGGCTCTGGAACAGGTTGTTGCCGTGGACCGACAGTATGACGAGTGTCTCGCAGATGCCCTCACGCAATGCGCCGGAGTGATCGCGTTTCTTGTTGTACAGGGCCGCGGCCCACCTGTCCTCTTCCGGTAGGTCAAGCGCCGGGTCGGACTCGGAAAGGACGTATTCGGCGGCAACGAAAAACCGGTCGAGGTCCGCTGCCGTTATCATGCTCGCAATCGCAAACAAGGCGTCGATTTTAGAGGCGACACCCCGGTAACGTCCGGCAGACCACACCGGGCTGTCATCAAACCGAAGCAGGCGTGCAACGTCGTCTTCGATCGCCTCGTACTTTCGATCCGCCACATAGGAGACGATATCGCGGTCCGCCTCAGACTCGGCGTGCCAAGCGCCG
>JALHHX010000480.1:784-1302 GCA_022837245.1 Lentisphaerota bacterium | reverse complement strand
GGAGCGGATGCGGGTGATCCTGAACACGTTGCCGTCGGCATAGATGAGGCTCGCCGGGCCGAACTCCCGCAGCGCCACCGGCAGCCCGGTCGCCTCGGTGAAGGCGCGCGCATAATCCTGAAACACCACGGAATTGTTCAGCGCCTCGACCAGGCTGCGGTCGTCGTTCATCTCGCTGCTTCCGCGCGCAAGAGCCGGGGACTCCGGGGCCGGAGTTTTCCGGGGGGCTTGCGGACGGGTTTGGCCGGGCGCGCGCAGAGCCGTTCCCCCGCTGTCTTCCGGGCCTGGCTGGCCAAATGTTGTTCGCATGGCAACAAATTAAGGCAACCGAAGGGCCGAGTCAATCCCCGCGGTCCGTGAAACAGCTTGCCAGACGGCGTTCAAACCGGTTCAGTCCCTGTCTTTTGAACAGGCATGAAAGCGCGGCATTTGGTTTTTCTGGTGCTGATGAACTGCTGCTGGGCCGGAGTTTACTCGGCCTATAAAGTCATTGGCCAGAGCCTGCCGGGAGGCAGCAT
>JALHHX010000480.1:0-707 GCA_022837245.1 Lentisphaerota bacterium | reverse complement strand
TGGCCGCCGGGTGCATGCTCCTGATCTGGCCGTGGCTGCAAGGGCCGGCCCCGCGCGGGCGCGATCTTTTCTACGCCTCGCTCATGGGGGTGCTGGACTTTGTGATCGCCCAGCGCCTCCAGATTTATGCCAACGCCATCGGTTCTGCCGGCAATTCCTGCGTGCTCATGGCGGCCCAGCCGCTGTTTACGTCCGTTGCGGCGGCGCTTTTTTTGCGGGAGCACATTGGCCCGCGGCGCCTGGGCGGTTTTGGGCTAAGCATCCTGGGCGTCATAATTCTCAATCGCGTCTGGCGCAGCGACTTTCAATGGGCCGGGCTGCTCCCGAGCTTGATTTTCATCTCCACGTTCTTTTGTGAGACGGCCTACTCGATCCTCGGCAAGCCCATAGTCACCCGCGCCAGCGGGGCCAAGACCGTCGCGGTGTCCTTGCTGGCCGCCACGGCCACCAATCTGCTCATTGACGGTCCCCGGACCTTGAGCGCCGCGAAGTCACTGCCGCCCCATGTATGGTGGTTATTGCTGGGGCTGGCCATTATTTGCACCGTCGTTGGCTATACGCTCTGGCTGGTGGTCATCCGCCAATGCCCGGTCAATGTCGCGGTTCTCACCGTTTTCGTTCAACCCATCTGTGGCGTAGCCCTGGCCGCGTGGTGGCTGGGCGAGCCGGCTCACTGGGGCCATATCCTTGGCAGCCTTACGATTCTG
>JALHHX010000479.1 GCA_022837245.1 Lentisphaerota bacterium | reverse complement strand
GGTGCGACTGCGGGTGATCACCGTGAAATCGGCGTACTTGATCTTGAGTGTCAGCGTGCGTGCCATGAACTTCTTCTTGTCGGCACGTCGATGTACCTCCAGCGCCAGCTGGTCGAGCGCCGCCAGGATATCGACCATCTCCTCCAGGTCGTCGGCATAGGTCTCCTCGGCACCAAGTGACTTGCGCACCCGCTCCGACTCCACCTCCCGGTCGTCGATGCCGCGCGCGAAGCGGTAGTAGGCGATGCCCGCCTTGCCGAACTCACGCACCAGGTCGATCTCCTCCCACAGCTTCAGATCCTTCCCCGTCTGTATGCCCAGCTCGGCCATCCGTGCGGCGGTCACCCTCCCCACCCCGAAGAACTTGCCGACCGGTAGCTGCTCCACAAACGCCTCTGCCTGCTCCGGCTCGATCACAAACAGTCCGTCCGGCTTCCGGTAGTCGGAGGCAATCTTGGCGAGGAACTTGTTGTAGGATACGCCTGCGGAAGCGGTGAGGCGGGTGCGGCTGTAGATCTTCTGTTTGATCTCGCGGGCGATGAGTGTCGCCGAGCGGTTGCCCTTGTGGTTGACGGTGACGTCGAGAAACGCCTCGTCGAGTGAGAGCGGCTCCACCTTGTCGGTGTACTCGAGGAAGATCTGCATGATCTGGCCGGAGATGGTGCGGTAGTGCTCAAAGCGGGGCATGACGAAGATGGGCCTGCGAAATCGGCATCGCCGACCGCACGCCGTACTTCCGCGCCTCGTAGCTGGCGGCGGCCACCACACCCCTTTTGCCTCCATAGCCCACAGCGACCGGCTTGCCGCGATAATCGGGATTGTCGCGCTGCTCGATGGAGGCGTAGAACGCATCCATATCGACATGGATGATCTTCCGGTTCATAGGGACAAATATAACGGCAATTTGGTACATATCAAAGGGGAAGGATGCTATATCTTCTTTTAAAAGATCTATTTGTGCAATTTTCTTGTATCGGTTGTTCTGATTGCTGCTTTTTATGATGGAAACATTCTCTTCTCCCCAACAACGATCATCAGGACGCATATTCCGAGGCCCTTCTCACACACCGGATCCGTCAGTTGTCTCACTTCTCTCCAAAAATCCGTTTGCAGACCATCTCGGCGCTGATCACCGCCATGGGGAGTCCCGCTCCGGGCGTGGTGGAGGCACCCACATAGTAAAGGTTGCCATACTCCTCGTCGTAATTCTTCGGACGGAGGGCACCGATCTGGCTCAGCCG
>JALHHX010000478.1 GCA_022837245.1 Lentisphaerota bacterium | reverse complement strand
TTTTTGCAACCACGCTGATAACTTGTTACCAATTAGATAACTTAGCAAAGCAAGTAATCCACTAATAATCAAGTTAATAGCTTCGGTGAGGTCATTCGCTAATTTAACCTGTTGGTCAAGGTCAGCGATAAGTGTCTTTAAATCAGTCATTTGGTCAGCCTGATTTAAAGTTTTATTTAAACTTTGGTCAGGTGACTCTTGTAATTCTTGCGTTGTCACTTGTGTTTGTGTTTTTGTTTCAACGCTGATGTGGTCAGGGTTCGGGGTCAATGATGGAAGCGTGAAAAACGCTACTGCAAACGCAGCAATTAGACCGATGATTCTATGCATAACCTTTTAGTTTGTGTAAGTGTCATGCAAAGATAATATAAATTTTTCAAATGTCAATAGGTGTAAAAAAATAACCCTCTATGTTTTATAGAGGGTTATCAAAGTTTGTTGATAAATGTTAAAAAAAATTTTGAAATTCGCCTAATAGTCAGTAATTTACAAAAAAACTCGGAGAGCTACGGAGTTTTGCTCTCGGAGTTTTTTTGTTGATTTTTTTTGTGTTAGAATTTCAAAATTTTACTCTGAGAGCTACGGAGTTTTGCTCTCGGAGTTTTTTTGTTGATTTTTTTTGTGTTAGAATTTCAAAATTTTACTCTTGTTACTCTCTGAACAAACTTTATTTTTTGTTCCTCATGTACTCATTGATGATGTGGATAAAATCGTGGTGTATTTTCTCTTTACAGGAATAGCCATACAAAACCATATTACAGGCTTTTTCTTGTTCGGGTGTAGGGTTGCAGTTCAGCAACTTAAACGCTGCTTTAAATTGGTCTTCTGTGGGTACGTAATCACCCCCTGCTGTTGGGTAATCAAACTTTGAAGTTGAAAGCCTTTTTTCGGCTCTTTGCTCTTTGCGTCGGTAGTATGCTTCCCTGTATGTCGGATCGGTTGCCATACGTTCAGCAAATTCACGTTTTTGGGCTTTTGACGGTTTCCATTTGTATTTCATATTAGGACATTTTTAAGGGTTATTATTTGTTCTAAATTTGTACGATAAAGGTAATACATGTATGTTAAGTTATTGTTAAGTTAATGTTAAGTTATTGTTAAGTTTTAATAAAAAACCCCCTTTTATCTGTCTGGTCTTGTGTGATGAGAGCCGAGTGTTTGTGTGTGTATCTGTAAACGCAAACAAGGTTAGGGGCGACGGCGGAAGCCCTGAGGCTTCAAAATGTGATTGTTTATTGTCAGTCAACGAAATCAAGAACCGCACATTTTGAAGGCTCTTTTTTAAGGA
>JALHHX010000477.1:385-1101 GCA_022837245.1 Lentisphaerota bacterium | reverse complement strand
TACGGTAAGCGTTGAGATTCTTCGGCGGTTCTTCCTGGTGGCGACGCGCTATTCTTCGGGTGGCAGGAGGATGTATTTCTCCCGCACCATCTCCCAGGCCTGGTCGTGGGCTTGTTGCGCCGTTGATCCCCGCTGCATCAAATGAATGCGAAGCTCGGCCATTTCGTTCTTCGTCTTCTCCTCGGCCTCCAGGAGCATCTGGTGCAACGTCCCCTTGCGTTCCAATTCGCGAACCATTTTCGGGCAATGTTCCCGCCAGTGTTTCTCGGCCATCCGGCCGTATTGCGTCAACGGTGTCATGTGCGGGCCTTCGCGCGGCAAACAGGTCAAGCTGCCGGTCCAAATCGTGATGGTTGCGTCGGACTGCCATGCGAGCTTGGTCGGTTTGGGCGCATTGGGCAAGACGAGCCTACGGCTGATTTGCAGGGGGCGGGCTGCGACGCCGCGTGAACTCGCGCAACTCCATCCCGACCTCCTTGCCGACGAAGTGTCGTTTCTTAGGAAAGAGTTCTTGTTCCCTGACCTCGAACACCTCGGCAAAGAATTCGATCTGCTTGTCGGTGGCCGGACTGCGCAGCGTCTCGATATTGGCGAGGATTTCGCGGGTCATATTGATGTTGCCGATCAACTGCAATTCGGTGACGAGTTGGGTCTGCGACCAGCCCCGCTGGTAGCGCAACCTCGACACAATTCGCCCAATAACATTCTTGTCGTGG
>JALHHX010000477.1:0-375 GCA_022837245.1 Lentisphaerota bacterium | reverse complement strand
AGGGGAAGCCGCCGGCTGTAAATCGAGGCGACGAGTGTTTGTCGCCTGGGCCTTCAAGCCGAGCCAACTGGCAAGCCAGTCGCCGGCTTGAATCAAACAAAAGACGAAAATGACCATGACGATCGTCTTCATAAACCAACGATTGCCATTTTACCTGAAAACAAGACCAGTCGATTTGAGGTTGATTCCCTGCTTTTCGCCCAAAGCGAATTTCGTTTCCAAATTGTAACTTTTGTCGCGGTTGCCCTTTGTTTACCGCACGGAATTGCGTAGTATCCCGGGCGCGAAGCAGAAGAAACCTATGCTCTACCACCGTTTTGCATATTCGATGCCTTTGCGCGGCAAAGAAGAACCCAAGCCATTCAAGATCCGCGA
>JALHHX010000476.1:831-1448 GCA_022837245.1 Lentisphaerota bacterium | reverse complement strand
ACGAACGCGGCCACCGCAGCGAGGATTGAAGTCAACGATCAATTGGCGGTGAATTTCGTCGTTCGTTCAAACGCCGCAGAGATTTTCCGCCTTTCGACTCCGCCCGCAGCAGTGAGCCCCGGCCAGTACCAAAAGATTTCGGTGCAGCAATTGTTCGATCGTTGGTTTATCCGGGTAAACGATGTGGTGGTCGCCACCACCACAAACACCCTGCGCCTTCCGGCTGCGACCGGGCAGGTTTACATCGGTTGCGCGGCCAACCCGGATGATGGGCAACTCGGCAACTTTTATAACGGTCTAATGGATGATGTCGTTGTTTCCAATGGCACATATTATAAGACGCAAGGCTTGGCGGATATGCTGTGTCAATTTGGGGGCATGATGTGCACCGTTTCTCATAATGAGAGCGGTATTCCGCGGGAAATCCTTCGTATTTTTCTGGACGCCCTTGCCGATTACTCGGGGAATCTAAAGGTGATGACTCTCTCCGATGCCCTGGCTTATTTGCGCAGTAGAGGCGTTCTGAGCGCCGATGGCCGCAGCCTCAAGCGCTACGACCTCGGTCACCATGCGGACTACCATCTTCGGGCGGACTCACCCTGCGTTTGCGCGGGCGA
>JALHHX010000476.1:0-718 GCA_022837245.1 Lentisphaerota bacterium | reverse complement strand
GAACGGAAATCTCTTATTGCCAGGAAGCGGGATTGACATGGGAGCTTTCGTAAATCGTAATATTGGATATTCCGCGCCAAGGCTCACCATGGCACCGCTGAAAGGCGGCCAATCTCCCAAACTCCTGCTCGTTGGTCAGCTTGGGATTCGTTACCAAATTGATTTTTCTCCGGATTTGTCGTTGTGGAATCCACTTACGAACCTACTTTGCACGGACAATCCTATGGTCATTGAAGATCCCACAAATACTCCGATCCGCTTTTACCGGGCGGTCGTCAGCGGTAATTAATCCGTGCATGTATTACAGAAGCAACCGTAGGAAGAGGCGCGCAGTGTCACTGCGCCGTCTTAGCCGTTTATATGTTCTTTAGGCTATCTTCGGGTAAAAACGCTTTCCCAGTTTTCTATGGTCGTCCAAGCCGCTGAAGCCAAAGCTATAAGGGCAACCCCGAATGCGGGAGCGGGATTGCCAGTTCGCCGCACCGTTTATCTGATGGGGGCGTCCCTGGGGACTGGCAATCGAGGGGTCTCCGCCCTGGGCGCATCGCTGGTCAAGCTGGTTCGTTTGTCCGCGCCGGTGGCAGAACCTGCCTTGCTGATCGGCTCCCGCACCAACCAGCCCTTCGACTTGTTCCTGGGCGACCGGAAGCTGCGAATTCCCATCGCCAACTTTCGCCTGTCGCCCCGGGCCCGCATGTCCGAACAGCTCGTTTGGTGG
>JALHHX010000162.1 GCA_022837245.1 Lentisphaerota bacterium | reverse complement strand
ACTTTGTTGTCTTCCTTGTTTGCTCACAAGAAGGAAGTGTACACAACCGCGTGACCTATTCAAAGCCCAGGTGTTGCGATAGCTGGTAGCCTGTGCGAAGTCCAATAATAAATACTAGACGAAAGAGGGGTATTATGAAAATTAACAATCGGATACTTGTATCTCCCATATCATGGGTGGTTTGCATGGCCGTGCTTTGCATGTCACATGCGCAAAGCCTTCCCTTGTTCGATAACCACGTCAGTGAGCTGAACATCTTCTCATGGAGTAATAAGGCTGAAATCACGTTCTCAGGCTACACGGGCACCGAGACGCTGACGAACTTCCCGGCGCTGGTGGTGCTCGGTCCCGGCACGATCGCGGGTTTCGCCTACGACGACTGCCAGGACGGCGGCGCCGATATCCGATTCACGGATTCGACCGGCACGGTCGAACTGCCCTACGAGATCGAGCAGTGGAACCCGGCGGGCGATTCGCTCGTCTGGGTGCGCGTCCCCGAGCTGGTGGACGCCGACACGTCGATCTGGGTCTATTGGGGTAACCCGTCGGTCGTGCAGCCCGCGTATGCCACCGATGGTTCCGCCTGGGATATGACTTTCGCCGCCGTCTGGCACATGAACCAGCCAAACTGCCCCGATTCCTCCGGCAACGGCAACCACGCGACCGCCGTGGGCGCTGGCGTCGCGGCCGCGAGCGGGTGCGTCGGCGGGGGCGTGGATCTGGGCGGCGGCTATCTCTCCGTGCCGAACCACGCTTCGCTCAGCTTCTCCGCGCCGACGATTTCGGTCACGGGTCTGGTTCGGCCGACATCCATCGGGGGTGAAAGCTCATTGCTCCGCAAGGACGACCACTATCAACTCGGCATGATGTCCACCACCCTCCTGCGCCACTTGCTGCGCACCTCGGGCGACACGGGCTGGACCGCGAACAACGACACCGCCTTCTCGACGCCACTCAACGCCTGGACGCAGCACGGGTTCGTGTACCAGAACGGGGTGGGGCTCCAGTATTACGCAAATGGCGTTGCGCTCGGTTCTCCCAAGAATGTGAGCGGCAACGTCAATCCCAGCACCAATCCGCTCGGCCTGGGTGCCAGCGGCGGCGGCGGCACTCGGGTGAGCGGCGCCCTGGATGAAATTCGCATCGAGAACGTGGCTCGGTCGGCTTCCTGGATGGGTGCGTTCTGGGAGAACATCGCCGAGAACGGCTCGTTCCAGACGTATGGCGCGGCCGAATCCGCCGTGCCGGGCGCCGCTGTTGTCGTGACCGGCTTGGCGACCAACGTCGCGACCTCGAGCGCGTGGCTCTGCGGCAACCTCGTCTCCACTGGCGCTTCCGACACCGTCGTGATCGCTTGCTGGGGCGCTTCTGACGGCGGTACGAACGCGGTGGGCTGGGCGTCCTCTGCCGTGCTCGCCGGGCCCCAGTCCGAAGGCGAGTTCAGCGTTCAGGCGACGGGCCTTTCCGCCGATTCAACTTACTACTTCCGGATGGCGGCATCGAACGAGGTCGGCCTGGCCTTCGCGAAAGATTCAGCATCTTTCATAACCGGTGAAGTCTCAGTGGAGAAAACCGCAGACGCTGACGAAAACGGGCTTGTGACGGGTTCGTTCACTTTGCGCCGCCCGACATCGTGTTCTACTGAACCGCTGACGGTGTTCTATGAAATCGGAGGGACTGCGGTTGCCGGCACCAACTACGAGGACACGCTGGGCGCATCTGCCACCTTCGGGGCCGGGGTATCAAGTCTGAGCATAACTGTCACTCCTATAAATGTCTGGGATACGCAGACCGACACGACAGTTGTCCTGACGATTCTCGACGGACCACACATACTCGGCGCATCCTCCAGTGCGACGCTAAATATCGTGAACCGCGTGCCGCCAACCGGACCTCTCGTGTACCACGTGAACCCTGCTACCGGAGACAACTCCCGTTCGGCACTCGACGCCATCAATCCTGACACTCCCTGGAAGAGCATCACGTACGCACTTGCTCAGGTTGAGAGCAACGACGTTATTCAGGTTTCCGCCGGCACATGCAGCCCGGAGACGGGCGAGACGTTCCCGATCAACATCCCGGCCGGCGTGACGCTGCGCGGCAGCGACATCTTCAAGACACTGGTGAGCGTCAACGCGGCCAAGACGGCGCTCGTGCTGAACGCCGCGCACGGGGCGATCCTCGAACGGCTCACGATCACTGGGATGCAGGAACCGGGCGACAACATCTACTCCATCTCCGTCCTCGGCGGCGGCTCGCCGCTCATCCAGGATGTCTGCATCCAGGGCAATCACAACAGCCGCGGCAACGGCTACTCGATCCACGTCAACGGCGCCTCTCCGACGTTCCGCAACTGCCTCGTCGCCGGCAACGCGGCCGGATACCTCGCCCAGGTCCAGGGCGCGACGTCGGCGCCGGTGTTCGAGAACTGCACCTTCGCGGGCAACTGGGGGAACAACGGCGGCTTCCACCGCGCGGCGGGGACGCCGACGCTGCGCGACTGCATCTTCTGGCGGAACCGCTTCGAGATCACCGGCATGACCACCGCGAACAGCGTGATCTCCAACTGCCTGTTCCAGAGCGGGGCTTTCAACGGAACGAACGGCTGCTTCAAGACCGATCCGCAGCTTCTAGGCGGCTATTTCCTACCGCAGGCCGCGGCGGGTCAAACGGCGGACAGCCCGGCCGTGAACGTCGGCTCGCGCACGGCGGCCGAGGCGGGGCTTGACGGCTACACCACGCGCACCGACGGTGTCGGCGACGACGGTCTGGTCGATCTCGGCTTCCACTTCCCGCCGGGGACTGTCGCTGGCGCGGAGGTCTACGTGTCGGTCGCCGGCAGCGACACGACGGGCAACGGTACCGCTGCAGCGCCATGGCGGACGATAACAAAGGCGCTTCGGCAGTCGACGCACGGCACGGTCGTCCACGTCGCTGACGGATTCTACCAGGCCGGAGAAATCGCGCCCATGAGCGTGCCTGACGGCGTCAGCCTGATTGGCCAGAGCGTGCAGAAGACGGTGATCTCGCGAACGGCCAATGGCGCCATCGTTTCACTTCAGGACGCCAGTTGGCAGCGGCTTGAGAATTTCACGATCCAGGACAGCAATGCGTCGGACTGGTCGTGCGGCATATACATCGCGCGCTCGGCTCCTGACGTTAGAAACTGCATCGTGCGCCGCAACATTGGCATCTGGCGCGGATACGGCGGCATCTATTGCAACAACGCGCTGCCGCGCTTTGGCAACTTGCTTGTCACCGGCAACTTCAACACAGGCGGCAGCGGAGGAGGAGGCATCGGCCTGTACGGATGTCTCGCCGAGTTGAGCAATGCAACGATAGTCGGCAACGTTTGCCGATATGGGAAAGGCGAAGGGATTATTGCCAGCGGCATCGACTCGCGCACCATCATCCGCGACTCGATCGTCTGGGGCAACGGCGTCTCGGATGTCACCGGTCTTTCGGAGGGCAACGTGCTCAACTGTCTTTTCGACCAAGGGGCGTTCGACGGCACGAACGGCTGCTTCAAGGCGGATCCCATGCTGACGCGCGGTTATTACCTGTCTTCCATTGCGGCAGGAGATGAGGCTGATAGTCCCGCCATTGGCGCCGGCTCGCGCACCGCCGCCGAAGCGGGTCTCGCGGGGTTCACTACCCGCATCGACGGCGTCGCGGACGATGGCGTGGTGAATCTGGGCTTCCACCTGCCCGCCGGCGAGACGGCCGGGCCTGTGCTCTATGTGGATATCGTCAATGGCAACGACGGCAACGACGGCCTCTCGCCGTCGACCGCACTCAAGACGATCAAGACCGCGCTGCCCAAGACGTCGCTCGGCTCGATCGTCAACGTCGCGCCCGGTAGCTACAGCAAAAGCACAGGCGATCTGCCTCCGTTCAGCGTCCCGGACGGAGTTGACTTGATCGGCTCGGGCTGGACGAACACGACGATCTACGCGAACGGTGGCAATGGATCCTTCCAGATATCCGGCGCTGTGCGTTCGCGAGTTTCAGGCTTCACTGTTCGCGGCGCTACTGCGGGCGACTTTTCAGGAGCTTTCTACCTATGGAAATCGCATTTGCTGATCGAAAACTGCAGGCTGACAGACAATGTCGGGCTGCGCCACGCAGGAGGCGTGCATTGCGAAGACGGCTCATCCCCAACGATCCGGAACTGTATCGTCGACCTGAACCGGATAAACGACGCAGCCCCGAGATCCGGAGGCGGAATAAGCGTCGGCACGGGGAGCCCGGTCGTCGAGAACTGCACGATCATATCCAACAACGTCGGCCGTACGAACCCAGGCAGCGGCATCGCGCTGCGCAACGGCGCCGTCTGGGCAGCCACCATCCGCAACTGCATTGTCCGCGGTAATGGATCCGACGACCTGGACGGTGTGACCGCGGCGATGATCCGCAACTCCCATGTGGGCGACGGCGAGTTCGACGGCGTGAACGGCTGCTTCGACGACGTGCCGGCATTCGAGAACCTGTCGGCGCGCGACTACCGGCTCACGCGCAAGTCGCCGTTCGGCCTCGACGCCGGCGTGAACCTGCCGTGGATGGAGGGCGCGACCGACCTGGCTGGCAATCCCCGCATCCAGAACAAATTCAGCGACGTCGGCGCCTTCGAGACCTGGTTCCCTCCTTCCGCAACGCTAATGCTTGTACGGTAGTGGAGGCTATGCCTTATGCCAAATGGGTAAAAATTTCCAAAGTCTCAAATAATAAATTTGACTTCACTAGCATCCCATAGTGGTCAGGAAACGGGCAAGCCGCCCCCTTTCCCCCTTGTGTTTATTGGGGTTTTGGCGGGTTCCAAATGCTGTTTTAAAAG
>JALHHX010000161.1 GCA_022837245.1 Lentisphaerota bacterium | reverse complement strand
CCGGTTTCCGAAACGAATCTTCCGAACACCCTGCCGCCTTGATCTGCGATATTTTCAGAATGAACGGAGAGGGACGCCGAACTAAGGCCGGGCGGCAATTCCACGTCCTTCGAGGCAAAAGCGCCGACAGCCCCCTCGACGCAAAATTCCAGCTTGCCCTCCACCGCCTGCAGTCCGTGGTTCAGGAAAGAAAACTCCGCCGCGATTTCCTCGTCCACGAACCGGTGCTTTGCCACCTGCGCGAAAGAATCTATGCCATAGCGTCCTTCTGGCTTGGCAAACTCAAGCGTCGCGAAATGCACGCCACTGTAAGTTCCCACCAGCCCGGGCTTCCATGCAACAGCGCCTTGGGCCAACGTTTCCTCCGCCCCATCGGAATCGTGAACGGCGAAGTTGAATTTGATCGGCATGTAGCTGACGGGGGAATACGGCAACAGCAACTTCCACGGCAGCGCCACTTCAAAAACCGTTTCGGTTATGCCGGTCCCAACGGTGCCATGCCTCGCCGCCGACACGATTCCGAGCGAGGCGGCGTCTGCCGGACCCCTCGGTATGAATTCACCGTCGAGTTGCTTGCTAACGTAGAGGCGTTGCGACGCCCGGTCGCCAAAAGCCGGGTTGATTGCGGCACGCTCCCTGCGTTCCTGGATATGTCCCCAGTGCATGACCGTAGTGCCGTCTGCATGTATGTCGAACATAGCATGCAGATCATCAACGCCGTAGCGGCGTCCAACGTCCTGCCATCCAGTAATCGGGTGCATATCCCATTTCGTGATTGCAAACTCCACCCGCGATGGAGCCGGAGCGGCATCGTCGCGCGCTTCGACCGCAATATAAATATAATTGTCATCACGGCACATGCGCAACGAAGCGTTCAAGTCTTCTGACCCGCCGTATTCACCCAGCAACCACGAAGCGTTGGCGCCGCCCTCGAGCTTCTTCATAACGGGCACGCCGGTCCAGTCCGCCAAATCCCCGTCCACTTTGATTTTCGTCTTCGCCCATTTCACGCGCGAAGTCTCCGCCACAACAGGCACAAAAGGCAGCGCCTCCTGCGATTTGACGTATATTCCCCCGATGAGCGCCCCGCCGTCATCTCCTGCGCCCGCGGTCGTTGCAACAGAAAGCAGTGCCGCCGCACGGGCCATTGCTGCGCATAATCCGTAAAATCTTGATTTGTGTTCACGAGTCATTTCGATTTTCCCAAATGCTGAGTCATTTTGAAATAAATTCTTTAGGGTAAACATTTGTCCCTATACTAAACATCCACCATTAAGTTATAACGGCTTTTTACGCAGCGGTCAAGGAATAGCGGCATTGCACCGGGTTTTCAGGCCGTTTTCAGGCAGATGCGATTTCGAATTGACAGATCGGTATTTCCCCTCATAGAATATCAGCGCTGGGAAGTTAGCAGATAAGGATGTTTGAATATGAAAGCCTCTGGGGACGAGAGTCTCAATGGTGATTCAGGATTTTTTCCGCCTGTTCCATGGCGGTGGTTTCTACCGCTTACCGCGTTACTGGCCTTGTCGATTGTGCTTATGACGTGGCCATGGGCAAAAACGTTTGCCTCGGGCGTACAGACTCATTGGGATCCACCGTTCCATGCGTGGAAGCTTGAGTTTGCCGCACGGCAGATTCTAGACGGCCGGTTGCTGCCCTTAGATGGCAACACCAACATGTACTACCCAAATTCGGGCGCTTTCTATTATGAGGCATTGCACTGGCCACAAGCGCTTTTTGCCGCGCCACTCTTGTTTCTCGGCATGGGTCCGGTACTAACATACCACGTAACACTGATTTTCTTCTGGGCGCTTTCCGGCGCGTGCCTCTGGGCCCTATTGCGTGCGCTAGGAGTTTCGCCTGTTGCGGCAGTGCTGGGGGCGCTTCTGTTCACCATCATGCCATATAGAATCAGCTATATGGTAGAGTTCAACATGCAGCTGTGCTTTGGGATTCCGCTTTTCCTGTTTTTCTTCCTGCGTTTCTTCCAGCGCCCCGGCGTGTTCTATTCCTGCGGTGCAGCTGTATCTTGGTGGCTGCAAGCTACAAGCGAGCTATACCAAGCATTTTTCCTAATACTTCTCCTGCCGTTCCCTGTACTGGCGTTGCTATCAGGACGCTTGCGCTTGCTGAAGTCCGTTCGTGAGTTCTGGAAGCCCGCCATTACCGCCGCGGTGATTGGCGGTGTCTTGTCGATTGTCTGGCTGATGCCTTACACACTAATATTGGGTTCTAAAACTCTTTCACGTGGATTAAGTGAAATTCGCAGCCACTCTTTGGAGCCCCTTTCTTATTTTGTGCCATTTCGTGGGTACTTTAGCTTTTTCGGAGGGATTAACGCGATACACGACGAGATGAGCGTATATCCTACCCTGTCGTTAATCGTGCTCTCGCTGATCTATTTGGGCGACACCCATGCTTCCATGCGTCATGAAAACATTCCAAGGGTTGAGCGCATTCTGCGTTTGGCAAGAGCTGCCGCCCTGACGCTTTTCTTCGCCATAACGATAATCTGCTACTCTTTCCCGGGGGCCGCCGCGTACAAGTTCATAACAATTTATTCATGGATACCCTTTTTGGTCTGTTTGCTCTGCATCCCGATTGTAATATACGAGGGAAAACGTAATAGGCGAGGCGTTCTGATGGAGGGGATGTTCTCGGCCGTGCTGTTTGCGTTCTTCATGAGCCTTGGTCCGCAACTTCGCGTAACTGCCGTTGGTTTTAAAGTTTCGAATTCGCTTTTCGTATGGCTTTACCAGCATATGGAAGCGCTTAGCGGCTTCAGGGTTATGTCGCGCTTCGGCTTTTTTGTTCTCCTTTGGATGGTTCTCGCCTCAGCGTTTGCGCTTGATCGCCTGCTAAAGGAGAAGCGTAAATGGCGCCGCGCAGCAGTGATTGCGATGCTGTCCGTTCTTGGCATTGCCTTTATATACGAGAGCGTTCCCAGACTAAAACATGACATCCAGCCTTTGCCATGTCCTCTTAAGTCTAAGGTGTTGGATAATCTGGATCTCCGAAAAGATCCATATGTTCTTGCAATTCTTCCACTTGGACTACGGGACGAAGATTCACAGCACATGCTCCAGGCGTCAAGATTTGACCGCCTTTCCGTATACGCCTGGGGTGGCACATACCCGCCCTACACGAGAAGCGTGGAGAACGCGCTGAATCATTCGACTAGCGCTGATCCCGCGCATGAGGCCGCCAGTCTGTTTCGCCAGCTTTGGCCTGAATGCCTGATCCTCGAAGACAAGCTTTTCTCAAGGAGGGCAACCCGTCACACCAACTTTGCGAAGCATTTAAAGATAAAACGTCCCATCAACTATGTGGATCACTTCAAAAATGAAGCCACCGTGGAGGACGAGGATGAACGCTTTGTGCTCCTCAGGCTCAAGCAGGACGAGACGCCCGCCATCGAGCACATTCGCCTTGTGCGCCGCGATCTAATGCTTCAAAACCCGCAGGTTTCATTCACGGCATTCGCCCCAGATGCGACTTCGCCGCGCCTCATCTGGCTGGACGTCAACGGACAGAACGTGGGCAGTTGGGAAATCGGCGTCGAACCCAGGAGCTTCAAGGTTGTCCTCCCGGCCGAACTCGGCATCATCCCGATGCCCAACCGGCTCAGCTTCCGGGCCGACGATGATTACAACGACCCCTTTGTTTTGAGGGACTTCAGCATGGGACCGGCGGATGAAGGAATGCTTCCTGTCCGTCCGGACACGGGCAGCCCTCAATCATGGCATGACCTCCTGCGAAAGCCGCCTGCCGGCTCCGTCCCGCTGGACGCCGCCTTTCGCGGCGGGCTGAAGGTCGTGGCCGTGGACCCGCCCGTGGCGTCGGCCAGGCCGGGGAGCGTCTTCAATGTAAGATATTACGTGGAGCTTCCCCAATCATCCCGCTGGCTGCATCGGTATTTCCTGACCACCGGCTTCACTCGCGACGGCATGGTGGTGTTCGAGTCCGGCGGCGGTTTTGCCGATCAGATCGATCCGTATCTGTTCGCAACCGAACCCCGCGGGCTGGTCCACCGGATAGACATGCAGGTGGCCGTTCCTCCAGATTTCACGCCCGGCGATGAGTTTGGCCTTGCACTGACTGTCCGTGATGATAACAACAGTGGAAAGCGCATGTCCGGTCGCGACTCCGATGGGCGGAAAGTCCGCCGGATCCACATGCCGTTCACATTCACCGTCGAAGACGGTGCGGATTAACAAGCATGTGCGCGCAGAGCACGTCACGGGGCACAGGCTCGCGCTTCTACCGAAATCTTATGATGTAAACAAGGGCATCGACTTCATTTTTCGGAATGTCTTACCTCCATGCGTTTGCCACTGGATAGGCCGCGCGGAACACATTTGGCGGCGAACACGCCGTAAAGATGAGGGGCTGGGCCTCTCTTCCGATGCCCCACCTAGTTCGTGCAAACGTGCTCTGAACGGGGCTTTCGGCAAAGCCAAAAAGCGAATCCCGCGCTGTAGGCGATGCATGGCGCAGCACGCGACAGGCGGGCTGGGCTCGTGTCCGTCCGCCCGGCGATGTGGGCATAGACAGGCGCGCCTGCGGCGTGTTGTTTGAGCGTGCCGCGTTCTGCGCGCCGTGTGCGGCAGGCACACAACACCGCCACTGGGGCAGACACCATCTTATGCCTCTCCACAAGACCCGAGAAAAAGCGATGAGGCTCGTGTTTTTAGAGGCTTTGCTCCACGGCGGGGCAATCCCAACGGTAAAGGTGTCACGTTAGCCAATAGTCAGCGCAACACGCCCGCCCCCCGGCGGGAGCCGTGCAGCCCCCTTCGTGTGAAGTGCGCCCATTATGGCACAGAGAGGCAGG
>JALHHX010000007.1 GCA_022837245.1 Lentisphaerota bacterium | reverse complement strand
CTTCGCCGGTGATGGCAAAATAAGCGTCAACGGCTCCGATGGCCTAGTTGGTCCGGGTGGCGGTGGAAGAATTTCCATGGTTGAACTGATCGGTTCGGGACTACCAGGGTTGATTGTGGAAGCCAAAGGCGGGTACAGCAATCAGAATCGTTATTCCGCTCCAGGCACAATCTGCCGACACTATGCGAATTCGGGGGACGGAGCGGGAACCGTGACGGTATACGCATCATCTACATGGGATCCAGGGACCAATCTCGCCGGCACCAACACCTACTGCGAGCTTCCTGCGGCGGGTTTTGCCGTGCCAAACGAGCTGGAGGATGCCACGCTGCGCATAGAGGAGCGCGGGCGCGTCGGCCTTTCCGCAGACCTTGAAGTAGGCGACCTGTTCATGGCCGGTGGAACCGCCACCATGCCCCAGTTGATCCTCAACGGCCATACGCTGAAAGTCAACAGCTACTGGCATCCCGACTGGGGCGACGCGGCATGGGTTGTTTACGATGGCGGGCAGATAATTTGGCGCGGGGGGTCGTTGATCATCGTGCGGTAGCCAGTGATCAGTGGACAGCTACACTGGGTACGAGAAGCCTTTTACCATCTTCCTGTGGGCAGGCTCTTGCCCGCAGGCTTCCAGCTACAACGCATGAGTCTGTAAGATGGGTAATTATGCGTTTGGCGATGACTATTCCACTATTCCCTTGACCGTACCCCTGTACCCTGAATTCTCACCAAAACCTGAAGAAATGGGATAAATTGCCTTAAAAAACAGGAAGATTTTATGGTTGACGTATTCTACAATGGTGCATGAAAGGGGAGGTGTGTCCCGGTCGATTTTGGGTTTCAGACTCGCAATTAACATCGCAAACCGAGCGCTTCGCCTTGCAACGATTGCCATATTCGAAGGAGGCTCTTGCAAAACGTTGCGTGGAAAGTTCCGAAAGACGTTTGTGCTGGGTCGTTTTCAGGCTTCATGGTCGCGAAACTGTCCAATACGGGAAACCAGCGCGCAAGTTGGGGCGCGAAATACCTTTTCGGGGCAAACTCCGTCAATCCCGTCCGGCGGACGGACCCGGGTGAGCGTCTTGGCGGGCTTGCCGACCGCTACAGGAGCATTCTGAGCATCTGCTCGGCCGCTATCACAAGCAGGCCGAACGATAGATGCGCCGCGACCTTGGCCGCGCCGCGCACCCGGACATGGCGCCCGCCGTGCTCGTCGTGCAGATGGGAGTTTACCCGCTCGACCGAATTGCGCTCCCTGTAGCGGACGGCCTCGGCGGGGGAGAAGCCCTCCGGCTGTGCGCGGCGGGCGTTGCGGTCGATAAGAGCGACGTGGCCGAGCCGCTCCGACATCTGGCGGATCTCGCGGGCGTCGTAGGCTGCGTCGGCAAGGTCGTAGAGGTTGACTATGCGCTCTGCACTCATCTGCGCCAGCGGGATGGCCGCCTGGCTGTCGTGCATGCTCGCGGCGGAGAGGATGAAGCTTATGGGTATGTCGCCGTCCGCCACGTCCAGATGCGCCTTGTACCCGCGCCAGTATTCCGTCCTGCCCCGGCTGTTGCGCTTGCAGCCCCAGCTGCAGGCGCTCGGCAGCTCCTCGATGTTCTCGTGCAGGCCGCGCCCGAGCTGGCGCTGCAGGCGCGTCGGCTCGGGGGGCGTCGCGGGCGGGTCGGAGCGCCTGCGCCGCCCCCGTCGCCGCGGCTGCTTCGGCACCTCGCCTTCCGCGGGTTTGTGCGCGGCCTTCTCGCGGGCGTGGATTGCCGTGGAGTCGCGGCTTACATGGCCTACGAGCTTGTCGCCGTGGAGACGCTTCACCATCACCCCGTGGACTTTCTGGGCCAAGCCGTCGGCGGAGAACTCGGCGAAGGCGCGCGAGAAGGTGGACTCAGACGGGACTTCGCCGACGCTCTCCCATCCGCACAGCCGCCGCAGCGTTGGTTGGTGGAGGATGGCATCGAGCAGCATTCTCGTTGTGCCGAAGTTCCACACGGCCTTTGCCACAAACGCCTTGAACATCGCCAGCCGCCCGTGCGGCGGGCATCCGATTCCGCACCAGCGGTATCGGCCCATGTGCTCGTCCGGGGAACTCATTTCGCAGACGGCGATGAACAGGCGGTGTTTTTTGCTCAGTTCCCCGAGTTCGTCCTCCAGTTCCGGAAATAGCCATGACTGGATGCTGTTCCACAACGCCCCCAGCGGGGCTTTCTGCTCCTTGCCTTGCATTGCGAGTCCTCCTTTGCATGTTCACGCACCCGGTTCTTCAAGGTGCAATATGAATGTAACACATTGAGCTGCAGAAGTCTATGACTATTTTAGTTTCCCGCAAAATTCTGTTTGACAAAGCCAATGCGAAGTGCTAGATTGGTCTTCGTTGGAAAAAGGCGTGGCACGGTGCCATTTGCCATATGAAGAAAACTAAGGGGGGGCTTATGCAAAGTTGTTCGGAAGGCGAAAAAACTCGTATCCCGTGGGGTTTTGCAAGAGCCTCGAAGTAAACAACAATAAACGGAGACGTGTAATGGAAAGCAAACTGAACCAAGCATCGTCAATAATATGCGGATTACTTCTACTGTCCGCAACCACATCGCTCAATGCGGCGAATTTCGATTCGTGGGGTAAGAAGGCAGAGATCACGTTCTCAGGCTACACGGGAGTCGAGACGCTCACCAACTTCCCGGCGCTCGTCGTGCTGGGGACCAACACGGTCTACGGATTCGATTACGCTCTGTTTGAGCCGGGATGTGTCGATCTGCGTTTTTCTGACTCCTCTGGCACGGTCGAGCTGCCGTACGAAATCGACACGTGGAATCCGGATGGCGCTTCATACGTATGGGTGCAAGTCCCTGAACTCGAAGGAACCGGCACGTCCATATGGGCATATTGGAATGCGCCATTCGCGGAGGCTCCCGATTATACGACCAACGGCGTGGTATGGGGCGAAGGCTACGAGGCCGTATGGCATTTGGGAGGCGAGGGGACAACCCGGGCCGACTCCTCCTGCAACGGCTTCACTGCCACGCTTGACGCCACGGGCGTGGCGGCCACCACTGGCGGGTTGATTGGAGAAGCCGACTTTTTCACGGGCGCCGGCAGCGCCTACCCGACAAGTGGGGGCATAGACTGCGGCAACGTCTCCGTAACCGGATCACAGACAATGGAGATGTGGATCAAGGTCGACAACCGTTCCCAGCGCCGCAACCCGATAAACAAAGCCTACGGAGGCGAGGGGACGATTGTGGTTGAAACAGACGGGCGCATCAATTTTTACCACGGAACTGCCGGTTCAGACGCGAGCCCTTATCAAGAGCATGGCGCGCCGGCGGGCACGGTGCCGGTTGGCAACTGGATGCACGTGGCGCATGTCCGAGACCTTTCGAGCCCCGCGGCATTGCGTTGGTACATAAACGGCAAGCAGGTCTCCTCGATTTCGAGCACAGTCAACCCTGCGAAGGCATCTACCAGGAGAATGACGCTTGGCAAGGGATACGTCTATGCCTTCAACGGCACGATGGACGAGGTGCGTGTCTCCGCCAAGGCGCATTCGTCCGATTGGATAAACGCGAGTTACGTGAACATGATCTCAAATGACGTGTTCCAGTCGTATAGTGATGCGCTTTCAGTTACTCCCGGACTTGCGGGGATCGCCATGGACGGGGCAACGAATATCACGGCCTCCAGCGCATGGCTTAACGGCAATCTCGTTTCTACTGGTGACACAGCCACTGCCGTGACCGCCTATTGGGGTACAACAGACTGGAGCACAAATGCCAGCAACTGGGCGAATTCCATTACGCTCGCGGCGCCGCAGCCCGAAGGCGCGTTCAGCGTGCAGGCCACGAGTCTGGCTGCTGATTCCACATATTACTACACTTTCTCCGCTTCAAACGACACGGGTGTGGCATGGACGCGGGTGAAAAATTTTATAACAGGGGATATTGGGATTTCCGTTTCAGATAATGCGGATGAGGCAACGCTCTCGCCGGGCACCTTCACCGTGACCCGTCCCGGCACGGCGACGAACGAGGCGCTTGTCGTAACCTACACGCAGACCGGCGGCACGGCGGTCTCCGGCGTGGACTTCGTGGCGCTCAGCGGCACCGTGACGATCCCTGCTGGCGCGGATGCCGCCAACATTATTGTGACGCCGTTGAAGAACCATGCTGTGATGGCCGACACCACGCTGGAGCTGACGCTTACCGCCGCAACAGCGATCCTGGGCGCTTCAACCAGCGCGACGATGACGATCGCCAACCAGGCGCTGCTCTCAAACGTCTACGTGTCCCAGACCGGCAGCAACGGGGACGGACTTTCATGGGCGACCGCGCTGACCTCTCCGCAGGCTGCGCTCGATATTGTCGCCGCCAACGGCACGATCCATTTTGCGGGAGGACAGACATTCTCGCTGTCAGCCGCGTTGATATGGCCGCCGCGCGACGGCATCTCGCTTGTCGGTGGATACGCCGCGTCCGGCGACGCGCCAGGCGCGAATGACCCTTATAAGTGGCCGACGATTCTGCAGCCAGCTTCGGGCGCGGCTGTCCGAGTGCTTGATATCGATTCCGTCAATGGTGCCACACTCGAGAACTTGACCTTCAGCAATGGTTCTCCTACCAGCACTTATTCCACATACGGAGGCGCCGTATACGCCACGGCTGTCAGCGGTTTGGCAGTGAATAACTGCCGATTTACACGCAACAAAGCGGTCGGCACAGTTGGCTATGGCGGAGGACTCGCTGCGGTCGGTAGTTCTGGCGTTGTAACGAACTGTGTATTCGTCGGAAACTTTGCCGCGACGACTACGGGTCATATGGTCGAGTGTCGTGGTGGCGCACTGTACCTGAGCGGTGGTGCCTGGACGCTCCGGGACGTGCTCTGCCGTGGCAATTTCACCGCGCGTGGTTCCGGGGGAGCACCTAATAACACCTACGACTCCGTAGGAGGCATCTTCCTAGGCGGCTCGGGCGCCTCCTTCAACGCCCGCAACCTGCTCGTGGCCAACTGCGACGGGGGCGGGATCCGCGTCGACGCCGGCGGGGCGACGCTTGACAACGTCACGGTCAGCGGTTGCGATCCGAACGGCATCTCCGTTGCCTCGGGCGCGGCGGCAAACACGACGATCCGCAACTCGCTCATATTTGGCAACGGCGACGATTTGTACGGCTCGATGCCGACACTCCATTACAACATAATCGGAGATGGCACGGGTGCAGGCGTCGACGGCAACCTAACAGGGGATCCTGGGGTCGCTTTCCCGACATTCTACCTCGAGGCGGACAGCCTCGCGCTCAACTCCGGCACTGGCACCGTCACCGAAGCGAAGCTGGATGGAACAACAGTGCTGGCGAGTGGCGTTGTCGACAGCGGAACGGTCAGCCGCGGCTACCATTTCCCCGAAGGTGTTGTGTGGGATTCCGTCCTGCACGTCGCCCCAGGAGGGACGGGAGACGGATCATCTCCCGCGAGCCCGCTGGGTTCGATCACGGCGGCCTTTGCGCAAGGGGGGGCGCGCACGCAAGTGCATGTGGCAGCGGGAACTTACGACAAGACGACTGAAACCTTCCCGTTCGTCTTCACAGGAAGGGCGGTCCAGATCCTGGGCACGAACGCATCCGAGACAGTGATCGACGCCACCGGATCGAGCAAGCGCGTAATAGAAGCGCTTGACGCTCCATTCGGCGACAACCGGATCTCAGGTGTGACGTTGCGGGGCGGGACTGCCGGCACTGGCGGCGGCGCCGTGATCGTAGATAGCTCCACCTTGTCGATTCAGGACACTGTAATCCGCAACAACAGGGCCAATGTCCCCGATTACAATGTAACATTAGGCGGAGGCGGACTTTATGCTTTTGGTGCGTCGTTGTTGGTGGACAAAGTTCAATTTATCGACAACGTGGCGGCGAACACTGCGGGTCATGTCGATGGCCGGGCTGGCGGGTTGGAAACCTGCAGTGGGGTGACACTGCGTATGAGCGATTCGGTCTTCAGCGGAAATATAGCTCGTAAAAGCGGAGGTACCAGCTATTCTCTGTACGAAGGCGGCGGTGTCTGGCTTGGAAGCGGTAATTCCCAGTTGCGAAATCTGCTGATAACCGACAATATCGGCGGGGGCGTCCGCGTGGCGGGCGGCTTGTCCGTGATTGAGAACCTGACAGTTGTGACCAACAACGCCATGGGCATCCAGATTGATTCGGGCGCGGCTTCGAAATGCGCAATCCGAAACAGCATAGTTTATGGCAACACCGTCACGAACATCGCGGGCACCGTGCCGGCAGTATTCGTGAACAACTGCACGGGCGACGGCCTGCTCGTGGACATCAACGGCAACATCAGCGCCGATCCGTTATTCGTAGATGCGGCGAACGACGACTACCGTCTGGCGACCGACTCTCCCTGCGTCAACGCTGGCGTCAACCAGCCGTGGATGGCGGGTGCAAACGATCTAGCAGGCTTGCGCCGCGTCATGGCCGGTTCCGTTGACATTGGTGCATACGAATGGGAGCCGCCGGGAGCGACGCTGATAATAATCAAGTAGACTACATTCGAAGAGGCTTTCGTTTTCGCGCACCTCCTGATAGGATATCTGCCAACCACATCAGGAGGACATACAAATGGCAAGAACACACACCTGGGAGATATCCGATGAATTCTGGGCTCTGGTCGAAGCACTGTTGCCGAAGACGCGCAGAGATCCATCCCGTCCGTACAAGCGAAAGCCCGGCGGAGGGAAGAAGCCGACCTATAGCGACCGGCTTTTCTTCTCGGGGATTGTCTACGTGCTTCGCACCGGGATCATCTGGAATGCTTTTCCCCGCGAAAAGTTCGGAGGGCTGGGCAGTTCGGCGTTGCACGCGCGCTTCCAGCAGTGGGCTCGGTCCGGACTGTTTGAGAAGATCTGGCGCAAGGGCCTTGCCGAATACGACGAACTCGCTGGCATCGCCTGGGAATGGCAATCCGCCGACGGAACGAACGTCGAAGCACCGCTGGCGCAGGAATCCGTTGGGTCCAACCCCACGGACAGGGGAAAAAAATGGAACCAAGAGGCACGTCCTCGTCGACGCGCGTGGCATCCCGTTGTCGATCGTCGTGACCGGAGCCAACGTGCATGACAGCAAGGAAATCGGCAGGCTCCTCGACGCCAAGGTCGTGCTGCAAGTTGGTGGTGTCACGGTGACCGAAAATCTCTGTCTTGATGCGGGGTACACGGGTAAAGCCGATATCGTGGCTGCCCGGGGATATGTACCGCATATCCGTCCTCGAAGCGAGGAAGCCTCCGAAATCAAGCGCAATCCCGACTTCAAAGCTCGAAGATGGGTCGTGGAGGCCTCCCATTCGTGGATGAACCGATTCAGGATCATATTGCGGGTTGCTGTATCTGGCTGCGGCCATGATTGTCCTCAACAAAGTGTCGGTTATTTACGGATAAGTCCTAAATGTTTTTTTCAGGGGCTTGTACGCACCGTGTGCCGCAGGCATATAACACCATGGCAAAGGCAGACCACTGGTTATGACTCTATGCTATTCAACCGCTGGTTATGACTCTATGCCATTCAAGCAATAAGCCGAGGGGAAAATGGGGAAAATCCACAAAAAAGTGTGATTGCGCGAAGACGCGGATTTTGGTAGAGTGCTTTCTTTAATTCGCGCCCACTCCGGGGCGTGGACCAGAACTAGGAAGGACATAATAATGATTTATTCTCATGAAGTTGAGCACATGTGCCCTGTGGCAAAAGGCTGCAACCACGGCCCAGCCCCGATACCCGAAGAGGGTAAATGGGTGCAGGCAAAAGAAGTGAAGGACATCTCCGGCATGACGCACGGTGTCGGCTGGTGCGCGCCGCAACAGGGCGCCTGCAAGCTCACGCTAAACGTCAAGGACGGTGTGATTGAAGAAGCGCTGGTAGAGACGATCGGGTGCTCCGGCATGACGCACTCGGCCGCCATGGCCTCGGAAATCCTCGTGGGCAAGACTATCCTTGAGGCGCTCAACACCGACCTCGTGTGCGACGCCATCAACACAGCGATGAGGGAGCTTTTCCTGCAGATCGTTTACGGCCGCTCGCAATCGGCATTCTCTGAAGGCGGCCTGCAGATCGGCGCCGGGCTCGAAGACCTCGGCAAGGGGCTGCGCTCGCAGATCGGCACGATGTTCGCCACAAAGGCGAAAGGGCCGCGCTACCTTGAAATGGCCGAAGGATACGTGAAAACCATTTTTCTGGATTCAAACGACGAAATCTGCGGCTACGAATTCGTCCGCTTGGGACCAATGATGGATAACATCAAGAAGGGAATGGACGCGAACGAAGCCCTTGCCAAGGCGACCGGCAAATATGGGCGCACGACAAAAGAAGACGGCGCCGTCAAGAGCATTGACCCGCGCGCGGAATAAAAGGAGAAACACACAATGCCACTTTTTGAATCATACGACCGCCGCGAGCCGCAGATACTCGCAACGCTTGGGAAATACGGCATCAACTCGATTGAGGAGTGCCGCGAAATTTGCAAGGCAAAGGGCTTCGACCCATACCAGATCACCAAGGGCATCCAGGGCATATGCTTTGAGAACGCCGCCTGGGCCTACACCGTCGGTGGAGCGATTGCCCTGAAGAAAGGCTGCAAAAAGGCAGCGGACGCCGCCGAGGCTATCGGAGAAGGGCTGCAGAGCTTCTGCATCCCGGGTTCTGTAGCAGACGACCGCAAGGTGGGCACTGGCCACGGCAACCTCGCCGCCATGCTCCTGCGCGAAGAGACAAAGTGCTTCTGCTTCCTGGCAGGCCACGAATCGTTCGCCGCCGCGGAGGGCGCCATCGGAATTGCAAATTCGGCCAACAGGGTTCGCAAGGAGCCGCTCAAGGTCTGCCTCAACGGCCTCGGCAAGGACGCAGCGTACATCATCAGCCGCATCAACGGCTTCACGTACGTCCAGACGAAGTTCGACTTCGCCACTGGCAAACTGGCGATTGTAAAGGAGACGGCCTTCTCCAAAGGCCCCAAGGCCAAAGTCCGGTGCTACGGCGCCGATGATGTCCGCGAGGGCGTTGCCATCATGTGGCAGGAAGGCGTGGACGTTTCCATCACAGGCAACTCCACGAACCCGACACGCTTCCAGCATCCAGTCGCAGGCACCTACAAGAAGGAATGCAACGACAGAGGCAAGAAGTACTTCTCCGTCGCTTCCGGCGGTGGCACAGGTCGCACGCTACACCCAGACAACATGGCCGCCGGCCCTGCCTCTTATGGCATGACCGACACCATGGGCCGCATGCACTCCGATGCTCAGTTCGCGGGTTCGTCATCCGTTCCGGCGCACGTTGAAATGATGGGTCTCATCGGCATGGGCAACAACCCGATGGTTGGCGCCACTGTAGCGGTGGCGGTTGCTGTCGAAGAATCGGCAAAGTAACGCACTTCTAACGGAAAAGCCAATTCTGACCGGAGACTTATGGAGCTTTGGTCAGATTGGCTTTTCAGTTTTATCGAGATCCATTGCCTTCTCCGCTGCCTTTATTTCCGCAGCGGTGGGCTCGGGGGTGACGGCGAGCGTATAATCCAACCCCAGTTCCTTCCATTTGTACTCCCCGAGCTTGTGAAACGGCAAGAGTGCGATGCGCGCTATGCACTTGTACGGCTTGAGGAATTCTGAAAGATGTTTCAGTTTGTTGGCATCGAGCGTGAGTCCAGGAACAACCACATGACGGATCCAGACGGTCTTTAAGGTGCGTTCGCAGTAGTCCAGCGTTGCAAGCGGGTTTGTGTTATCGCGCCCTGTGATATCTTTGTGTTCGTATGGATCAAGAGCCTTGATGTCGAGCAGAATAAGATCCGCGGCGTCAATGACTGGCGCGGATACGTCAATTGGCATGCATCCGGAAGTGTCTAGAGCGGAGTGCAGCTTGAGCTCGCGTATCCGGCGCAGCAGCGCGAGCGCGAACTCGGGTTGCATGAGAGGCTCGCCTCCGGACAGAGTCACCCCACCCTTCAGCAGGTACGAACGGCAACGCTCGATCTTGTCGGCGATTTCCTCAACCGTTGCCTCCATTCCGCCATGCGCCGGCCACGTGTCTGGGTTGTGGCAATAGCGGCACCGCATCGGGCATCCCTGGAAAAACACGACAAAGCGCAGCCCCGGGCCGTCCAGCGTCCCGAAACTCTCGTATGAATGCACCCTGCCTGAAATATTGCTCATGGTTTGTGACACAAAGTTTACCAAAGGCATATTGGCAATGCAAAGCAAACCACGAAGCCAAACATGTCAGCAACCTGTTCATAAGTATTCTATAACCTGAAAGTTCTATTACCTTGTCCGTGTAGAGGAGGAAATGTTATTTTATCGCTCGTTGGATAATATGTTTTTGGAGGAAGTTCGAATCAATGGCTAAACGCAAGCAGACTCTATCATTTCCCCCGGACACGCCAGCCATTCGCATTCCGCCCTACAGCGCGGAGGCAGAGCAGGCGGTCCTTGGGGCAATCATGCTCGACCCGCACCGCACCATGGACCTGTGCAGCGAGGCGGGGATTGTCCCGGAGAGCTTCTGGGTATCGGCGAACCGCACAATTTACACCGTGGCCGAAAAGCTCTTCAGAGAAGGCAACCCCGTGGACGTGCTCACGGTCTGCGACGCGCTGCGCACTTCGGGCGAACTTGACGCCGTCGGAGGCTCGGTGGGCGTGGAGCGCATCGTGGCAGGGACCCCCGCCGTGGCGCATGCGGAATACTACGCTTCGATCCTGCATGACAAACATCTCCTGCGCCGCCTGATCGCCGTCACAGACGAGGCGCAGGAAAAATGCTATGCGCCTGACAGAAACGTGGAGCTGATAATCAGCGAAACCGAGCAGGAAGTCCTCGCCATCGGCGAGAAGCGGCAAACAGCCGTGCCGGTGTGGAAGGACGCGATAACGACAACGTTCGGCAAAATCGACAAGATGCTCCAGCGCAAGGACGGCATCAGCGGCATCTCCACAGGCTTCAAGAACCTCGACGAGAAACTCAGCGGTCTCCGCAATGCGGAAATGATCGTACTCGCCGCCCGCCCCTCCATGGGGAAGACCTCGCTAGCGATGAACATCTGCGAAAACGTGGCGCTCGGCACCGACGCCGGTGGCAAGGTGAACCGCAGAGAGCCTATGCCGGTAGGGATCTTTTCCTGCGAAATGTCGACTGACGCGCTGATCACGCGCATGCTCTGCTCTCGCGCCCGGGTGTCGCTGCAAAACGTGATGGCGGGCTACGTAAACAAGTCCGAGGCCAACACGAAGCTTTCGCGGGCCGCATGCGAATTGATGAAGGCACCCATTTACGTGGACGACACCGGAGGCCTCGACGTCATGGATCTCAGAGCCCGCGCGCGCCGCATGAAAAAGAAATACGACATCAAGCTTATAATGATAGACTACCTGCAGCTCCTCAACAGCCGGGAGTACTCAGACCAAGGGCGCCAGCTTGAGACGTCTCACATCTCCTCCAACATCAAAGCAATGGCAAAGGAATTGGACGTGCCGGTGCTCGTGCTCTCGCAGCTCTCCCGTGCGCCCGAGAACCGCGACAAAAGCGGCAAGCCACGCATCTCGGACCTGCGCGACTCGGGCGCGATTGAACAGGATGCGGACGTCGTCATGCTCCTATGGCGCCCGTCGTACTACGCCGACAAGTTCGCCGACAAGGGTCTTGAGGACGAGACGCTTGCGAAGATAGATGTAGGCAAGAACCGCAACGGCCCTGTCGGCGTGGCGGACTTGACTTTCGAGAGCGAATTCACGCAATTCTCCGACCGGGCTTCTTTCGGCGAGGGGCCGATGGACCCCTCGGACGACTAAAGACACGCAAACTACTTTGCCAAAAAGAGAGGCATCAAGCCGAAGATTGTACTTCGGCTTGATGCCTTTTTGGATTAGAGACTGAGGCTATTCAGCCAGCACGATGCTGAACATATTGGCACCGGGCTTGATCTCGAATTTGTCCACGGGGATTTCCTTTTCCGTGATGAGGTTCGTGATCTTGGCAACCGGGCGCTTTGTCTGCAGCTTGACGGGGTACGGGCCTTCCCCGGCGGCGTACGGGAGCACGCAGAGCGTGTAGGCGCCGTCGATCTCGACAGCGCGCCAATCAAAGCCGTACATCGCATCTGGGTTTTCCTTGGCGGCGCCGGTGGGGACGAGGCGCACTTCGTCGTCGATGGCATTGTCGGCCATGAACCTTTCAAGCACCTTGTAGTAAACGCGGCGGCGGTCGTTGTTCTCGAACGTCGGGGAACCGCGCATGCTGATGCCCCCGTCGAGCACGGGGTCGGCTAGGAGCTCGATCTCGTCTATGCAGATGACCTTGCCCTTGCCGAGGTCGTAGACACGGGCGTATTCGCCATACGGTTCGCCGCCTTCAGTCTTTACAAGTTCGGAGGCATCTCGCGGGTCGCCGTATTCGTCTGAGGAGAAACCTCCCTTCGTGGTGATGAGCGTGCCGCCACCCTCGACCCATTTTACTATGCTTTCGTACGTTTTATCTTTGAGGTAGGCCGACTCGCCGGCGAAGAGCGCCTTGTGGTTCTTGAGTTCGCCTTCGGCGATGCGCTTCTCAGTCGCGTAGAACGGCTGGAGGCCGAGCATGTACTGCGTCACCGCGAGTTCAAAGCGAACGCGCACCATCTTGACGTCGTTGCGGCGTTCGACAACGTCAGGGAAGAGCGTGGCGATGGGCTTGTCCTTCATGACGAGCGAATGCATGTGCGGCACCATGAGGCGCTGGATGTCGAGACCCGCGATGGCAAGCGCATGCATGGACTCTGAGTTGGATAGGGAATCGGAGAACCTCTGGTTAGAATGCCAGCACCACCAGTTGCCATTTGCCAGACCATGGAAGGCGAGTCGCCATACCTGGTTCTCAACGGATTCCTTGCCGCCGTAGCCCATGTGCACCTCTGTGTTTGAGAGGGGTTTTTCGGGATAGACGGAACGGCAGAAGTCGAGGAATGGTATATCGCGGTCACCTGCGGAGCCGTCGTGCCCAGCTATGTCGTAGAGGCCCTGCAGGCGCTCCATGTTGAACGAATGCAGCGAGGCAGACATGAACTTTGTGTGCGTCGGCATGTTTTTGTTGTATTTCTTGGAGGTCTTGTCCAGCATACCGAAGAAATTAACCAGCAGGTCGTCGCGGAACATCTGGAAGTCGTACCAGGGCGCATAGTTTTTGGCATCGGGCCACTGAATGAGCTGGATATCCTCAAAGCTCTTGTAGTTGGACTTCCAGCGCGCATTCAGATCTGCGATGTTCTTGTACTTTTTCTGCATCGCTTTGATGAAGTCCTGACGTGTCAGCTCGGAATAGTTGAGGTACCATGGCTCATTCCACAGCCAGTAGCTGTTCACGCCGCGGAACTGCTTCCAGAATTCAACGTCCTTCATGAAGGCTTCGTCGACGAGCTTCTCCACGAGCGGGTGCTGGACCACGAACGAGAGGAAGTTGTTCGCATCGAGATTCTTCAGGTCCGGATGCTCCTTAAGCACTGGAGAACTGTTCGCGTCAGCACCTGTAAGGCCGAGGCCGGGCACGCTTAGCGCAGCGTTGACGTGTACGCCGTTGGTGCGCCAGTGTTCCATGTGCGCGACTGCCTCTGCACGTTTGTTCTCTTCATGAGGCACTTCCGGGCACACGGAGTTGAAGCCGAGATCCGTCACCAGCGGCGTGTCCCCAACCAGATACCAGAACGTGCAGGGCCCCCAGAGGAAAACCGGGTCTTTGCCGTTGTGCCAGTAGCCGTCCTTTATTCTGAGTTTCTCGGGATCGAACTTAGCCGGGACTTTGAGCTGCGCCCCGGGGTTCTTGAGAATCTCGTTCATGTAAGCCGAGGCCTTCGCGTAAATCTCCTCGAGGTGCTCGGTGTTGCGGATGACGCGTGCAGAATCTCCCATTGCCAAATCCAGCCGGCTGCGCGGGATGAACATTTTGAGGAGTGTCAGGTAGGCTTTGGGATAGACGGTTTCCAGGCCTTCGGCCTCAACCTTTTCGTAAAGCTTCGAAAGAGACTCGTAGTTTTCCTGAAGCTTGTTGATGCGCGCCTCGATTTCCGCCGCATGCTGCACCGTCACGGTGTTGTCCGCGCGCGGGGCAAAAACTGGAAAGTCTACTTTTTTGCCGTCTTCGAGCACGAGGCGGCCCATGAGTTCGAGGCTCTTCTGCTTCACGTCCTCGGAATTAACTGACACGCTCGCGGCGCTGACGCCCGCAGGCACTTTCACGTCGATTTCGGCCAGCGGAGCGCCTGTGCCCGGAGCCGCCAGAAGCTGCAGTTTGCCGGAGGTTTCGGCACCATGGTTGAGGAACGACACGTCGGCCTTGATATCAGCCTTGAGAAAATGGAATTTGCCGACCTGTGCGAATGCGTCAATGCCCTGGCGACCCGAGGGCTGCTCAAAGGTCAATGTCGGGAAATGCCCGCCACTGTATGTCCCGATGAGTCCTGGCAGCCATGCGAGGGCACCACCTGACTGGTTGAGGCCGTCGACGTCGTTGTCTTCCATGCCGATGTTCATCTTGACCGGATGGCCCTTGACGGGATCGAAGGGAAGCATAGTCTTCCAGGGCAGTGCCACTTCCACGAACGTCGTGGATTTTTCGCCGTCCATTTTGCGCTTGGAAGCCGTGAAAATCTTGTACTCGGAGGCCTTCTGCGGGCCTTCCTGCTGCAGCATGGCGAGGCGCTCAGCCTCGCTGCCGTAGGATTCCTGAATCTTAGTCCGGTCCATGCGTTGCTGCAGATGCGCCATGTGAACGCCAACAGTTCCGTCTTGGTTGACGACAAACACGATCCACAGGTCGTCTGGCTTGACGCGCATTCCTACGTCCTGCCAGCCTGCGATAACCGCGGTCTTCGCGTCCGTGAACGACACCTGCACACGGCCAGCCGCAGGCAGCTTGTCGTCCTGGAGCTCCACGCCGATGTAGAAGTTGTTGAAGTCGCGGCCCAGCCATACGTCCGCCGCAAAGTCTTTCTCGCCTCCATATTGACCCTTGCTCCACGATGCAAACTTGTCGCCGGTCATCCGCACCGGTTTGAAGCCGCTCTTCTCCCAGTCTGATTTATCCCCGTCCACCTTGATCGGCGCCTTCATCCATTTTACCTGGTATTCCAGATTTTGGACGGGCACGTTTACCACGGCCTCCTGCGATTTGATTGAGATGGCGCCGTCTAGCGCGGCTTCGGCCAAAAACGCCGCGGCGTCCTGACCGTTCGCCGCTAAAAACATTCCCGCCCCGGCGAGCAGCCCCGCCAGCAGGCTCCTGTATTTTCGTGTATGCACATGAGCTCCCTTGTTCTGTGTTTTATTTGGTTTTCTTATTAAATTATCGTGATTTTCCCCTTTGCCAAAGGGGTTTTCGATTGTTGAGCACTTTCCATGCCGCAAGGGATGTGCGGCGCTACATACCCCTGATTCCGATCATTACCGGCAGAGGCCTCAAGTAACGCCCCTGGGGACTGCCCACGGCACTCATGACCCCGTTGGTGGTTACGAGCATGACGGAGCTGCCTCCTCCGTCAAAGTTGACTGCCTCAGTGCAGCCGCTCTCCAGCATAAGCCCACCACATTCTTTCAGCGTCAGACCCTCGCTGTATCCTTTCTTGCGGCCCTCCGCGACCACTAGCAGAAGTCGCTCCCCTTTTGCGTCCGTGCCTGCCAAAGTGCGCGGGTGCTTGTTTGTATTGCCGTCGTCGACAACCCCGCCGGTGACAAGTATCGGCCCCTCCCAATCGGCCGCGGCTTGTTCTGGATCGGCACCATCTTCCGGCTTGCCGACACGGGCGAGGCCGCCGCCATCGAACCAAATCGGGCGGCGACGGTCGTCGTGCCCGTTGCGTTGCTCGCCATCGTCCACCGCGAGCCCGAATAGCCTGACGTGTTTGCCGATGTACCAGCCGCGTTTTTTCTCCTCCTCTGTCGCATCAAGCAGATGCATGAATGCGTTGGCGTTTACGGCCGCGAAAAAGTCATTCTCCTTCGCGAACTCGATCGGACGCCGCAGCATGGCAACCGCGGGGCCGTCGCCATCGGGATCGTCCGACACAGCCACAGCGGCCTCCACTTTGGGCGAAGCCAAATCCACCAGCATGAAATGCAACCGCAGCGGACGCGGTTCGGTTCGCACTTCCTCCCAGTAAACAACGGGCGCCGGCATGGCATCTCCAAGCTTCAGCGGCCCATTCACGAACACGACCTCTTTTGCAGCCTCCGCCTTTCCTCCCGACGCGGAGATGCAATAGCCGGGAAGAGACGCGACAGCCAAGCACGCGACCGCGCCGGCGCGCCAAAGATTTGTGTATTTAATAAAGCCAGCGTATTTCATGTTCTCGAAGAATGCCGCACATCAGCGCGGATGCGCTAGTTCTCAAGCTCAACCAGAATGAGGTTGGCGCCGTAGTCGAGTTCGAAATCCTTGACGGGCACTTCTTTCTCCGTGATGAGGTTGACGATGCGTTTGACCGGGCGGTCGGCCACGAGCTTGAGGTTTGACATCTCCCAGCGGTCCTGCGGCAGCGCGCAGACCACATAGCCCTCGCCCACCTTGGCCGTGCGGATGTCCCAGCCGTACAAGGCATCGGGATCGGCATCGGGGTCTGCCTCGACGAGACGCACGGGATCCTGCACTCCGGCCTCTTCCATCGCACGTGCGATGACGCGGCGGTAGACG
The DNA here is from genome assembly GCA_022837245.1 of Lentisphaerota bacterium. Classification (GTDB taxonomy): domain Bacteria; phylum Verrucomicrobiota; class Kiritimatiellia; order RFP12; family UBA3636; genus JAAZFF01. Next base: position 21,750 of record JALHHX010000007.1, on the reverse strand, counting down.
CCTTGGCGCTTGTTGTTGTCCGGCTTCGCCTCGGGGTCGGGCCCGTCGATTTGGTCGATGCAGATCACGCGGCCCTTGCCGAGTTTGATTTCGCGCGCGCCTTCGCCATACGCCTCGCCGCCCTCGGCCGGGATGAGCACGGAGGTGTCGCGCGCGTCGCCATATTCATTCATTCCGAAGCTCTCCGGGAGCACAATCACTGTGCCGCCGTCCTGGGCGAACTTGAGCGCGGAGTCGTATGTTGCGTCTTTCACGTAGCTCGCCTCGCCCGCAACCAAGATTTCGAAATCTTTGAGCGCCCCGTTGCGGATCGTGGTCTCCGTCACATAGGACGGACGCACGCCGATGGAGTACTGCGCCGGCGCGATCTGGTAGCGGAGCCTGTCCACAAGCCCCCAGCTACGGCCGGCCACGACGTCCTGGAAGAGCGTCGCGACTTTGCTTTCCTTTGTGGCGACGGCATGCACGTACGGATCGTACAGGCGGCGGATATCGAGCGCCGGGATTGAGAGCGCGTGCATTGATTCCGAGCTTCCCACGGTGTTTGAGAAACGGTGGTTGGCATGCCAGCACCACCAGTTGGCGTCAGCCATGCCGTGCAGCGCGAGACGCCACGGCACGAGCGACACGAGGAAGTAGTCCTTGTACCAGATGTGGATTTCGGTGTTGACGAGCGGCTTGTCGGGGTAGAGCGAGCGGCTCAGGTCGAGGTAGATGATGTCGCGCGGGCCGGAGTTGCCGTCGTGCCCGGCGATGTCGTTTATCGAGAGCAGCTTTTCGATGTCGAAGAACGCCGCCGAAATGCACATGTACTTCGTGTGCGTCGGGCGCGTGGGGTCGGCCGCCTTCGCGGTGTCGTTAAGGAACGAGAAGAAATCGTAAAGCAGCACATCGTTGAGGAACACCTGGTAGTCCACCCAGGGCGCGTGGTTCTCTCCGTCAAGGCCCCGTGAGATCTGCACGTCTTCGAACGATGCGTAATCACTCTTCCAGCGGGCGTTTAGCTCTTCGATTTTGCCGTATTTAGGCTTGAGCCATTTTATGAAATCCAAGCGGGTCATTTCGGAGAAGTTAACGTAGTCCGGCTCGTTCCAGAGCCAGTAGCTGCGCACGGCTGGGAATTGTTTGTAGAAGTTAACATAGCTTTCGATGCGCTTCTTGATTTCCGCTCTCACGATCGGGTGCTGGACAATGATGGAGAGGAAGTTGTTGCGGTCAACGTTCGCCACTTCAGGATGCTCTTTTTTAAGAGCGTCAAATTGCGCGCTGCCAATAGCCGCGTTCACGAGCATGCCGTTGGTGCGGAAGTTCTCGAGATACGCCGCGATTGCCGGGTGCTCTTTTTCGTTGTGGACCGGCAGCTCCGGCCCGACGGAGTTGTAGCCGAGTTTCCACGAGTAATGCTGGTCGCCCTTCATCCACCAGAACACGCATGGCCCCCAGAGGAACACCGGCCCGTTGGCGTCGTGGTAGAAGCCATCCTTGATTGTCAGCGTCTCGGGATACGGACGCGCAGGCACCTTCAGCTCGGCCTCGGGATTGCGCAGCATCTCCTCCATGTGCGCTTTGTGCTCTTTGAAGATTTCAGACAGGTACGCCTCGTTCTTGAGCACGAGCGGGGAGTCGTTGCGCATGTCGCCTTTGCTGCGCTGGATGAACATCTGCTGCAGCGTCCAGTAGGCCATGGGATACGTCGTGTCGAGTCCCTTCGCCTCGACTTGTGTGTAGAGGTTGGAGAGCGTGGCCGCGTTCTGCTCGATGCGCGTGATGGCGTCGAGCACTTCCTGCACGGGCTGTATCGTGACCGTCTCGTCGAGCGTCGGGGCATGCACCGCGATTTCCTGCACGGGGCGCCCCTCGACCGCAAGCTCCGCGCGTAGCCCGGCCTTCGTCTTGCCGAGTTTCTCGGAATGCACCCCCAAGTCTTTGCGGCTGAAGCCCGGAGGCAATACAACCTCCGTGGTTGCAAGCACGTTTGTGACGGAGCGGTCGGCGTCGAAGAGGGAGAGCCGGCCCTTGACCTCCTCCGCCGCGTAATTATGGAAAGAGAACGACGCGTTGATGTTCTCGTTGAGGTAATGGAATTTCGGAACCTGCGCGAACGCGTCCACACCAGTGCGACCCTCCGCCGGGGCGAATGTAAGCGTCGCGAAATGCGCCGCGCTGTAAGTGCCCGCAAGTCCTGGCTTCCAGCCGATCAGCCCGCGGCCGCCCTTCTCGCCCGCGTCGGAATCGCGCACGACGAAGTTGAAATTGAACGGACCATACGCCACCGGATCATGCGGCAGCAGCATGCGCCATGGGAAAGCCACCTCGAAAACAGTCGTCGACTGCTCGCCATCCATCTTGCGCGAGGCCTTGGAGAAGATTTTCGCGCCCGCCGCGTCGGGATCGCCTTGGTCGATGAACGCACGGCGCTCCTCCTCGTTGCCAAACGCGTTCGACACCAGCTCGCGCTCCATGCGCTCCTGCACGTGCGCCCAACGCAGCGAGACATTGCCGTCTGCGCCAATGCTGAAACCCGAGTGCACGTCATCTATGCCGTAGCGCTTGCCGACGTCGCGCCATGTCGTGATCAGCGGACTGTTCGCCGGCGCGATGCCTATGTCCACTGTGTCGGGAGACGGCGCCATGTCGTCATTCACCTGGATCGCCACATAGAAGAATGCATCGTCGTGGCTGAGCCAGAGCTTCGCTGAAAGGTCTTCCGCACCTGCGTAATCGCGGCCGTACCAGGTGATATGCTCGGAACTTTCGAACGACACCGGTTCTATGCCGTTGGCCTTCCAATCGGCCAGGTCGCCATCCACCTTTATGGGCGACTTCGCCCAGGCCACATGCGACGTCTCCGCCACCACGGGCACGAACGCCACCGCGTCCTGCGACTTGATATTGAGCGCGCCCTCAAGCGCCTCCTGTTGCTTCACCTCATCGGCAGTTGCAACGCCCGTTCCAAGGGCTATCGTCAAACAAATTACGATTCCGGTCTTCCTGATAGCTGTCCGTTTTTTCATCATATCTGATCCTGGGTAGAGTTGGTGTTTTTTTTGCCTCGAGTGTTGACAACGTCAACTTATCTCGCACCGCGATAACGTACACTTTTCGGGCCCTGAGTGTCAACCAAGCATTTTCCTTCAAAAAAACTGGCAGTATAAACGTGTTTGTGGCATAATCCTTGGAATCAGTTCCTTTAAGGGAGGACGACCAGCCAGACGGCATCCGGGTACACCGCTTTTTCAAATGGACAACTGCACAGCAATCACGTGCGACGGCAAGACCGTTGAATGGGCGCGTTCGGAAAAAACGCGCGATCGAATAACCGTGTCCGCATCCGGGAAATTTCCGGACATGCCGACTGCCATCGAGTACCCCGAAAGTAGCGACCTAGCAAAGGCCGCCACGGCCTATGCCCGCCTAGTCTCGTCAAAAATCCAGGACTCGGCGACTCTCTGTCTGCCGACCTCCGACGTGATCTTCCGCGTTTCGCGCCTGCCATCGACTGACACCGCCGAAATCGCCGCCATGTCGCGCAACCAGATGGAAAAGGACGCCCCCCTCCCCATCGAGGAGATGACCGCATCTTTCGAGGTTCTTTCGCAGACCGGAGACTCTTCGCTAGTTCTTTCCGCATGCTCGCCCACGTCGTCCATCGACAACCTCAGCGCGGTAGTCGGAATCCCACCGTCGCGGATCGACCGCATCGAAGCGACAATCCTCGCCACGCTACGCAACCTCAACGACAAGAACGTCTTCTCCCCCACTGCGCGCGACGTGGCACTCATCGATGAGGGGCCGAATATAGTGCTCGTGATTGCCGACGCCGGAATGCCCGTAATGATACGCTCCAGCGGAATGGTCAAGACGGCGAACGCGGCAACGTTGACCAACGCCGCGCGTGTCGCGCTAATACAAGCGCAGCTAGAGCACGGCCAGATGGAGCTCTCGCAACTTGTCTGCGCGGCCTCTTCGCGGAACCTGCAGAACGCCGGCCTGTCCATGGCCTCCGCCCTCGGAATCAAGTATTCACCGGTTGCGCCAGCATCGTTGCCACCAACTCCCCACGGCGCCGCCGTCCGCACAATCGAAGGCACAGCCCCCCTCAACCTTTTCCCCGAAGTTTGGAAAACCGAACTAGACGAGCGCAAGTTCGGCAAAAGAATGCGCGTCGGCATCGCGGCGGCCGCCGCTCTGCTCCTCCTGCTCGCAGGCTGGCTGTACGTGTGGCCCGCCGTCATGGATCAACGGATCAAGGCGCTAAACACACAGGTAGAACGGCGCGCCGCGCAGGAATCGGAAGTCAACGACCTGCGCAACCGGATAAAGATAATCGAGAATTATTCCGACAGGACGTTTTCCGCAATGGAGGTGCTCCTCGCAGCGACGCTCAACCTGCCGGAGGGAGTCGAAATGACTTCGTTCCGCTACAACGGCGATAAGAACCACGTGTCGATTGAAGGCAAATCGAAAATCACCACACTCGTGTACGATTTCATGGAGGGCTTGAACACAAGCGAGCTGTTCGGCGAAGTCAAGCTCGTCTCCGGACCCACCCTCAACAAGGCGCTCAACATCTTCGTTTTCGAACTTGGCATTGATTTCAAAACCGATGACGCCGAGGAGGGAGCCAACCCGATATGAGCATGAACAGACGCGAAAAGTTCCTCTCCGTCGTCACCGTCTTCACCATCGCTTTCGGCCTCGTGGGGATGCAGGCGCGCAACCGCATCGACCTTATCAACGGCAAATCCATGCAGATCCGCGAGCTGAAAGACCGCATAGCCTTCCAGAAGGAACTCATAGCCGCGAAGCCGGACTGGGCGGCGCGATACGACGCAGTTAAAGACCAGATGCCCGTGTTCGAGCCCGGCCGCCCCGTGGACACGTACTGGCTCAACAAAATGGACAACGCCGCCAACAAGAACAACGTCAGGATCCGCAACCGCCAGGCAAAGGCTGAAACGGTCATAAGCGACGTCTCGGAGTTCCCCATCGAAGTGCGCGACTGGGAGGCCACGCTCGAATCCATGCTTAGCTTCATGATCGACCTCCAGTCCGAGGGAGCCATGCTCGACGTGCGCGAACTCCGCGTCTCGCCCATAGCCAACAGACAGGGCTACCTCAAAGGCTCGTTCACACTGTACTGCGCCTATATGCGCGGCGCCCCGATCGCAGAAACCACGCCCACGGAACCATATCCGGCAACTGCCACCCCGGAAACCGGAGGCGAAGAGCCTCCCGCCGCTCCGGACGACGGCGGAACCACACAGGAAACAGCAGAATGAAGATGAAATCCAGATTTTTCGCAACACTGTCCATCGCCGCCGCCATCTGCATCGCGCTGGGCCTCCCGGCAGCCGACTCCGCACGCGCGCAAATCCGCCGCCCTCTCCCGCCGGGCACCACCACCCCGGGCGGAAGCAGACCGGCTACGCCGCAGCCTCAACCGCGCTCAGCCGTCACGCAACCCGGCAGCTCGGGCTCTTCGCCGGTGATCCCGTACGACGACTCCCCCAACGCGCTGAACTTCCAGGAGGCGTCCGTAGACCTCGTGATTATGGAATACGCGTTGCGTACGGGTCGCACCGTCATCAAATCCCCTGGCGTCCCAGCCGTGAACATCACGCTCCGCACAACCCCCGACAGCCCCCTAGACGACAAGCAATACCTCATGGCAATCGAACAAATACTCAACCTCAACGGGATTGCGCTCGAACCAGTGGGCGACAAGTTCCTGAAGGTTGTCCCAAGCTCCGAATTCCGTAAACATGCCGACAGGACAATCTTCCCAGATTCCGAAACGGGAGACGCGACGCCCAATGAAGAGCACGGGCAGTTCGTTTCGCAAATGGTCGAACTCAAATACATCGACATCGCGGAGGCGCAGGCAGTCATTACGGGATTTGTCCGCGCCGGTGCGCAGATACAGGCAATTGAACGCACCAACAGCATCCTCATCACGGACTCGGCCGATACAGTCAATCGCATAGTCGAGGTGCTACAGTACATCGACAAACCCATCATCGCCCGCGAAGAGCCGAATATCATCCAGATCAAATACGCCAAAGCTGCTGACATAAAGGCACGTCTAGAGGAGATTGTTAAAAGCGCGCAGGAAGAACAGCAAGGCAAACCGGGCAGCATGCCGGAGGAACGCCTCACCGGTGCGCCTGGAACTATTCGCCGCCCGCTCCCCCCAGGCGTGACTCTGCCCAGTGGCCGCGGCCGCAGGGCAGCGGAAACACCGGCCGCCAATACCGGAGCCGAAACGTTTGAATCGCTGGTCGCCGACGCGCAGCGCGGCATCATACGGGGGAAGGTCAGCATCATCGCGGACGAACGCACAAACCTCCTCGTGATCCTAACGCGCCCTGAAAACATGGTCTTCTTCAACAAGATTATTGCGGTGCTCGACGTCCCAACCGCGCCGGAAGTCGTCGTGGCGACCTACCGCCTCGAACACGCTGTTGCTAAAGACGTGGCCAACCTACTCAACGAGCTCATCGGCAAACGCAAGCCAGCAGACGATGACGCAAAACGCGCCACAGCTCCTGGACGCGGCGACGCGTCCCCCACCGCGCCAGTGGCAGCACCCAGCCCCGCAGCCGACGTCGCCGCGGGGGCTCGCACGAAAATCGGCCAGCTCGACAGCGAAAACATAACCCTCCTCTCAGATGAACGCACCAACGCTCTCATAATAATGTCCAGCGCAAACGACATGATGACAATCCGCGACATCATCAAGCAAATGGACATCATGCTCTCGCAAGTCGTCATCGAAACCGCCATCATAAGCCTGACGTTCGGCGATGAGGTGGAAACTGGGGTGGGCTGGGTCCAACACGCAATGCAGACGGGGACAAGCAAGGACGGCTCGGCTCCTGGCATCATATTCTCCACGTCTGGTGGAGGAACCGTCAAGCCAGTGAATCCGCTCGACGCAGGATGGCAGGGCGCCGGCGCGAACTTCGTCGCCACCCTAATTGACTTCAACATGGACGTCATACTTGGCGCCGTCGAGAAGGACAACCGGGCGTCCGTCATGAACACTCCCATAATCACGACCCTCGACAACAAAGAGGCCGTCATAGAATCCACCCAACGAGTTTACTATTCCGACGGCGTCACATATTACAGCGGTTCCGACAACACCACGGAAAACATCAAAAACGAAGACATCGGCGTCAAACTCAAAGTCACGCCTCGCATAAACAAGAGCGGGTACATCGTCCTCACGATCGAACAGGAATGGCAGGAGCTTAACGGATACCAGAATCTTGGCGACCGGGAATTACCCGTGATCGACACGCGCAAAATGGGTTCGGACGTAGCAGTTCAAAGCGGCCAGACAGTGGTACTAGGCGGCCTCGCGCGAAAAAGCAAAACACGCAATGAATCCAAAGTCCCGATCCTCGGCGACATCCCGCTTCTAGGATGGTTCTTTAAATCAAGCACAATAGCGGACACCCGCAATGAACTGATTGTTTTCCTGACCCCGCGCGTCATGGACACCCCGGCGCAAATCGAGGACGAAGCACGCAGCCGCAAGGCCGCCCTCGAAACGGCCGGAGTTTGGGACAGCGGATGGTCAAGCAGCCGCCTCGCGGATCCAATTTCTGAAAAAGAGGAGAAGAAGATACAGGAGCGAGCACGCAACACGGTCATGCCTCCGAGCAACCCACTTTCACGCCACCTGACGCCGCTCAACAAAGAATACGGGCTGGAATTGGAAGCGGCACCACAGACCAACAATCCCCCTAAATCCTCCGGCGAATACATACATTACTCAGATGTTGACAAACTCGCCGCTGAAAGGCGCGCCGTGGCGGAGGCCGCCACGCAGGAAGAGCCTGCCCTCGAAGCCGGCGCGGTTCCCAATACCAAAGCTGACGAAGCGGAAGAGCCAGGTCAAGAGCCGATAGAGACGCAGGCAATAACTGAGTCCGCCGAATCTCCCGAACCCGATCTCCCGGAGGCACCTGTGGAAGACATCGACTCCGCAATAGAAGGCATCCTGAATTAAAAGTTCTACGGCGATTACAAACAACTACTGCAATCTTCACGGGGACGGAAAAGACATCGACCGGAATGAAGGCACAAGACCTAAAGGCATTCTGCACCGTTAAGATCGGCGGGCATCAAGTCTGCGGAACGAGCCACGCGGTAGTCCTCCCGGACAACGCTACTGAACAGGAGGAACATGCCGCGCGGGAGTTCGCCACACACCTGCGCAAATTGACCGGGGAACGGCTTCCGCTACGGCGTGAATCCCAGAAGGGAGATCGGATACCGATCTTCGTGGGGCGCACGGAGGCTATTTCACGCATCGAACCAGAAACCATCTGGGAAGAGCTGGGCACTGAAGGCACTCTGACCCGTTGCTCAGGAACCGCGCTATACCTGGCAGGAGGCCGTCGTGGCACGCTCTACGCATGCTACTCATTTCTGGAGGACGTGCTCGGAGTGAGGTGGCTTGCACGCGACTGCACTCTGTTCTCTCAGGGCAGGAAGTTCAATGTGAAGTCTTTCCGGAAAGTCTACGTCCCTCCATTGGAGTACCGCGAGCCATTCGCCTTCTGCGGATTCGATCCCGACTGGTCTGTGCGTAACAAGATGAACGGTTCCGCCTCGCGCCTCGACGCACCGCGCGGGGGAGGCACGGTCTATGAAGGTTTCGTCCACACTTTCTACAGGCTGGTGCCGCCAGAGCGCTACTTTAAGACGAACCCCGAATACTTTTCGATGATCGACGGTGAGCGGCGTTCTGAACACGGCCAGCTTTGCCTGACAAACGAAGATCTGCTTGAAGTCGTGATCGAGGAAGTCCGAAGGCGGCTGAAGGCGAATCCAGAGGCGGCCATCGTTTCAATTTCACAAAACGACAGCGGAGGCGGCGATGGCGGGGCATGCCAGTGCGGCCGCTGCCGCGCCGTCGACGAGGCGGAGGGCAGCCCCTCCGGAGCGCTGTTGCGGTTCGTGAACGCCGTTGCGGAGCGCCTTGAGCCAGAGTTCCCCACGGTCGCGTTCGACACGTTGGCTTACCGCTACACCCGGAAGCCGCCGCGCATTACACGGCCAAGGCCCAGCGTGATCGTGCGCCTTTGCAGCATCGAATGCTCCTTTGCTCAAACCATGGAAGAAGGCCCTCAAAACAAAACATTCAGAGACGACGTCATCGGATGGAGCCACATCTGCAACAGACTGTATGTCTGGGATTACGTCACAAACTTCCACCACTATATCCTGCCACATCCGAATTTCCGCGTTCTGCAGCCCAACATCCGCTTTCTTGTGCAACACGGCGTGCGTGGGATCTTCGAACAGGGTGGGTTCCAGTCGCCCGGCGGAGAATTCCAAGAACTGCGGACCTGGCTGCTGGCAAAATTGCTTTGGAATCCCGATGCCGATTTCAACTCATTGATGCCAACCTTTCTGAACGGATATTACGGGCCGGCCGCAGCTGCGATCGCCCGCTACATAGACCTGATGCACGACGCTGTCGAGAAGACCAATACATATCTTGGGTGTTATTCGCCTGCCGACGCTCCATTTCTGACGGACGCCGTGCGGGCGGAAGCGGACAGACTTTTCAACGAGGCTGAGGAGGCGGTTAGCGAGACTCCCGCACTTCTCAAACGTGTCCGGAAGGCACGCCTGCCGCTGCAATACCTGCGTATCGTGCGCGGGCTCTCCGATTTCCAAGAGACGGAAGACGCCCTGCTTCCGGTTGACGGTGGTCTTGGCAAGCAGATCGAGATCTTCGGGCGCGCGGCACGGGCGGCGGGCGTCACGCATGTGCGCGAGGGACGTCCAGACCTGGACTCAAAACTTGAATCTTGGCAACGAATGGCCACTGGAAGGTCGATAATACGACTGAGCAACGGGCAGCTGAGAGTAGCCGTGCTTCCATCGCTTGGGGGCAGGATTTTGAGTCTCGTTGACTCTGCCACAGGTAGGGAATGGCTCACGCCAGTCCAGCGCGATGGAACAACGCCTGACAACGGTGGATACGAGGAGTACAGTGAAACGGGGTACCGTTCCCCCGGTTGGCACGAAAACTATAAGGCGAACAGGATTTCTGACAATACCGTCGAACTTGAGGCTGATCTTGAAAACGGTCTTAGGATTAAACGCAGAATAGAACTGGATCTGGTCAAGCCGCTGGTACGAATAATATCGACTCTCCTCAATATCTCGGGCGAAGCCCGCCCAGCCTGTCTGCGCGTGCATCCGGCTTGGGTGGCGGAAGACTGGAACAAGATGTCGCTAAGGCTCCGCACCGCATCGGGGGAATGGGAGACACAAAGTCTGACCCATTCCAATGACATCGGCAACCATTCCAGGAGTTTCGAGGGGAGTGTTCTGCCAGTAGGTGCATGGGCTATCATGTACGAGGCGTCAGACGCTGCGCTGGTGAATCGCTTCGCCCCGGCACAGGTCAAGCTGTGTCTTCTGAACTGGGGCGACCACCCTTCACCGCGCGTCCACCTGGAGCTGTGGTCACCAAGCGTGGTTCTTGAACCCGGTGCAGCGCTTGAGCTCGCGCACGAATACGAAATTACCGAATCTTGTTTGCCGCGCGGCGTTTCTCGATGATCTGCTCTGTAATGATGAACGGCACCGCTTCGTAGCGTTCGAAGATCATGGTGAACGAGCCCCGGCCCTGCGTCAGGGTGCGGATCGTGTTGGAATATCCAAACATTTCGCTCAGAGGAACGAGGGCAGACACGACCTTGACGCCGCCTTTGTCGCTCATCTGCTCAATGCGCCCGCGGCGCTGGCAGAGCGATCCGGTAACGGAACCTAGGTAGTCCTCAGGCGCGGTCACCTCAACTGCCATTACTGGCTCGAGCAGTTGCGGATGCCCGGCCATTATGAGTTTCTTGAAACACTGGCGCGCGGCTTCCTGAAACGCGAATTCAGAAGAGTCGACCTCGTGATATGTGCCATCGTAAACGACAACCTTGATATCGACAACGGGGTAGCCGGCGTATGGGCCTTTCTGCATAGCGGAAATAACGCCCTTCTCGATTGCCGGCACATACTCTCCAGGAATGGAGCCGCCTTTGATTTCGTTGACAAAAGCGAAACCCTTGCCCGGATCCTGCGGTTCAACGCGCAGATAGACGTGGCCGTACTGACCACGGCCGCCGGACTGCTTCGCGTGTTTGTAGTCACCCTGCGTCATGATTGTCGGAGTTTCGCGGTATGCAACCTCCGGGCGACCAACTTCCGCATCAACGCCAAACTCGCGCTTAAGGCGGTCGACGATGATTTCAAGGTGCAGTTCACCCATGCCGGAGATGATAGTCTCCTCGGTCTCCTCGTCAGTTCCGACTACAAACGTCGGATCTTCCTCTGTGAGGGACTGGAGACCGGACATCAGCTTCTCGTTATCGGCGTGCGTGGCGGGTTTGATGGAAATCGAGATAACAGGCGTGGGGAATTCGATGGTTTCGAGAAGTATCGGGGTATCCTTCATGCAGATCGTGTCGCCGGTTCGTGTGCGCGAAAGCCCGACAACAGCGACGATATCGCCTGTATGGGCACGTTCAAGAGCCTCCTGCTTGTTTGCGTGCATCCTGACGATGCGACCGACACGCTGCTGCTGTTCGCGCGTGCTGTTCCACACAGTCGCGCCCGTTTCAAGAACGCCTGAATAAATGCGTATATAGACGAGCTTGCCCATATGTTTGTCGGCCACAATCTTAAACGCAAGCGCGCAGAAGGGCTCGTAATCATCCGCCTTGCGGACTTCTGGCTCGACCCCCGCCTCTTCTTCCTCTTTTGTGAGAGCGCCAGTGGTCTGTGGCACATCAAGCGGCGAAGGAAGAAAATCGACGATACCGTCAAGGAGCACCTGAACACCTTTGTTTTTGAAGGCGGTGCCGCACATCACGGGGACAACCTGACGTGCTATAGTGGCTTTGCGAATCGCGGGAATGAGCTCTTCGCTCGTAATTTCCGTGCCTTCGAAGAACTTTTCAAGCAAAGCATCGTCTGTCTCGGCAATTTTCTCGACCAAATTGGCGCGCCACTTCTCGGACTCCTCCTTCATCCCAACCGGAATATCCTCCTCGTTGACCTTGAGCCCCTGCGATGCCTCATCGAAGTACAACGCCTTCATCGACAGCAAATTGACGACCCCCTTGAACGTGTCCGAAGAGCCAATAGGAATAACCAGGGGGACGGGATTCGACTTCAGGGTGCCCCTTATAGCATTCACCACTCCGAAGAAATCCGCGCCAATCCTGTCCATTTTATTGACAAACGCGACTTTTGGAACTTCGTACTTCTCAGACTGGCGCCAGACCTGCTCCGTCTGCGGTTGCACTCCGCCCACCGCGCAGAACAGCGCCACCGCGCCGTCAAGAACTCGCAATGAGCGCTCCACTTCGGCGGTGAAGTCCACGTGCCCCGGAGTGTCGATAACCGTGATCTGGTGATCACGCCAGTAGGCGGTGGTCGCTGCCGATCCGATGGTTATGCCACGCTCCTGCTCTTGAACCATGAAATCCATCGTAGCCGCACCATCATGAACCTCTCCCAGTTTGTGGGATTCACCACAATAGTATAGTATGCGCTCGCTCGTCGTCGTTTTTCCCGCGTCGATGTGCGCCATGATGCCGATGTTTCTTACTTTGTCCAATGTGGTTTTGCGTGCCATACCAAGCCTTCTGATCCTTAGGGGTGCTTCTTTTCTGTTTCTGCTTTTTTGTTTTTGAAGGGGTGGAGTTTACTATATTTTCGCTCACAAATACAAGGAAAAAATCGGCAATTAACATCAGATGATCTTTCTGCTACAATTGAAGCCATGCCTCAGAAAACTTCTTTTACTTTCAACCTCGACGCCGGGCAGCAGGATATTCTCACCGAGTTGCTCGCCGCCGGCAACTACCGGCCTAAGCAGGTGCCTTTCACGCGCATCGCCGTCGAAGCCCCTTCGTGGAAATGCAACGTCTCGCTCTACACCTCCGGCAAATGCCTCATACAGGGTGCCGGAGCCGAGGAGTTCATCCTAAACATAATGGAGCCGCTAGTTCTCAAAAGCGCGTCAGTAGGCTACGAACGTGACCCGGAACTCTCACCCGAGGCGCTTGAGCCACACATGGGAATCGACGAAAGCGGCAAAGGCGATTTCTTTGGTCCGCTCGTGATCGCCGCCGCATACTGCAACGAAGGACTCGCGCGCAAACTCGCGGAATTTGGCGTAAAAGACAGCAAGCGCATCACCAGCGACAAAGCCGCACTCGCCATCGCCGCCAAGATCCGCGGCTTGCTCGGCCCCAACCGCTACACCGTCGTGCGCGTCGGCAACCCATCTTACAATCGGCTCTACGCAAAAATGCGTAGCGTCAATCGCCTCCTATCATGGGGTCACGCGCGCTGCATCGAAAACCTGCTCACCACCGCGCCATCATGCCCCAAGGCGATCTCCGACCAGTTTGGCAACAAGGAATCCATCGAACGAGCCCTCATGAAAAAAGGCCGTGACATCGAACTCGTCCAGCGTCACCGCGCGGAGGCGGATATCGCGGTTGCAGCGGCATCGATCCTAGCCCGCGAAGGCTTTCTGCTCAGCCTCGCGGAACTTGAGAAGAAGTACGGACAGCGGTTCCCGAAAGGTGCGTCTCCGCAGGTGCGCGAGGCCGCCGGGAAACTCGTCGCGGAACACGGCCCCGCAGTCTTCATTGAAACCGCCAAATGCCACTTCAAGACGCTCGACTTAGTCCTCGCCGCAGCCGGCAGCTCCCGCTCTCAAATGCCGCCCGAAGGGCAAATAGTCTCGCAGGATTCCTCTGGCCGCGATTTCCACAAACCGGCGAAGCAGGACGTTGAACCTGCCTGAAAATAGTTTCACCCGCTTATCCTGAAAAATGTATCAAACGTCATCACTCCCCTATTGGATTTTTTCGCTCGCCCTCCTGTTCCTTTGGATCTACGTGGCATCGTGTTTTAGCAATGATGTTTTTTTCAACCTATACGTCAATCGTGTTCGCACGTGGCTCTTCCGCCCCGTGACGTGGATCCAGAACATCGCCCCTAAATGCCCGGAATGGATGGCGGCCGCGATCCTCCTAGTGCTGTTGCTGCTGTTGCGCGGCGCCCTCGCGAAGGCCGTCCAGACGCCGATCGACCAGTCGTTCGGCGACACCGTGTTAGTCGCGAACATGGCGTCGTTCGGGAAAACAGCCATCTTCGCGGCTCTGTCGCTCCTGATGCTCATAGGCAAGATCAACATCATCCGCATGGTGATGCGCTGGCGTTTCGGCGAAAAGACGCGATCGAGCGTCGTGGAATGCCTCGACACCGCCACCGCGCCCCTTTCATACCTGCCGCTCAAATACTCGGCCATCGCAACCGCCGTCTCAATCTTCGCAGTATCTGCCGCCATGATGTTCGTGGCGGGCGGCATTCACACGCCCCCAGGCCCCATCGCCGGCGGCGTGGGCATCTACCTGGCCCTCAAGCTGGCGTTCTTCGCGATCGCCGACGTGCTGCTGTTGCTGAGAACACTCATAATAGCCATATTCATCGTCCAGATAGTCGGCATACTCTCCTCCAATAGAACGGCGATCGGCATGGCAGGCGAATGGTTCAACGAAATCTCGCGTGTTTTCGTCACCCGGCCTGTCATTGTCGGCTTGCTCGACCTCACGCCCCTTATCGCCATGCTCCTTTTAGGCTTCGCCCACGGCATCGTCATTACGCTGGTAAACGGCATCTTTTAAGCGCCCCCTCTTCCCACACTATTGCAAGTGTGGCAGTGGTTTTCACCTGCCCTAAAGGACCTAAGACGTTTTTGTGGAGATACTTAGTGAAATCGAAGTTGCCACACTATTGCATGCGTGGCAGTGGTTTTCGCCTGGTCTAAAGCACTTTAGACGTTTTTGTGGCGGTACTTGACCGAACTATTCAGCAGAAGTAGCCGCAGCGTCTTCAACCGCCCCTACAGGCGCGACGGCTTCATTGCCAACAGGGACTTCCTCCTCTGTCGCTTCCACTGCTTCGGCACCCGCCGCTTCAACAGCTTCAACCGTAGTCGTCTCGACTGGTTCAACCGCTATGGGAGCTTCGGCAGAATCAACCACTACTGCAGCTGTGTCAGCAGCCGCGTCGACTTCCTCAACCGAAGGGAGAATGTCGCTGGGAAGAATGTCAATCGGAGCTGGTGCCACTGCCTCTTGTCCCGCCGCAGGCGTTTGCTGGCTTGCCACTGGGGCGAAACGCTCTGCCGCCGATTTGGTGGACCGTGTTGGTTTAAGAACTGCGAGTAACGTCGTGTTAACGACGAAAAGCACGCCGAGAACAACTGTCGTGCGCGTGAGCACATTGCCCATCTGCGCACCGAAAATCGCCTCGGCACCACCGCCAAAGCTAAGACCGACGCCCTGCCCCTTGGAACGCTGAATCAGCACGATACCGATTAGGAGAATGCAGATGATGAACTCCAGGCCCATGAGAATGCGAATTACGATGTCCATTTGGAATTACTCCGTTTGTTATTTTATTGTCTACTGCGCGGCTGTTGCCGCCTTGACGATCGCCACGAAATCCGCGGCCTTTAAAGAGGCACCGCCGATGAGACCCCCGTCGATGTCCTTCTGAGAGAGAAGTCCAGCCGCGTTGCCGGGCTTCATGCTGCCGCCGTAAAGGATGCGCGTGGCCTCCGCAGTCGCATCGCCGAACAAGTCCTCAAGGACGGATCTGATAAACTCGTGCACTTCCTGCGCCTGCGCGTCGCTGGCGACCTTGCCGGTTCCGATTGCCCAAACCGGTTCGTATGCGATGACGACCTTCTCCATATCAGCAGCGGAAAGCCCCACAAGGCCTTCGCGGATTTGCCGGCCAACCACATCGTCCGTGATGCCACCCTCGCGTTCCCCAAGAGTTTCGCCAACACACACGATCGCGACGATCCCAGCGGCGACCGCTGCCTTGGCGCGCTTGTTGACTGTCTCGTCAGTCTCGCCGAAATACTGGCGGCGCTCACTGTGCCCTATGATGACGTGCGTGCAACGCGCGTCCTTCAGCATCGCAGCGGAAACCTCGCCGGTGAAGGCGCCTTCTGCTGCCCAATGCACGTTCTGCGCACCGAGCTTGACGCACGAGCCCACCGTTTCAGCAGCCACGGCGCTTATCGACAGGTAAGGCGGACAAACGAGCACTTCCGGCGCACCTACTCCACAAGAGGCAGAACCCCCGCAAGGCAGCTCCGCCTTTATCCCCTTGACCAGTGCGGCCCCCTCGGCGGAGGTCATGTTCATCTTCCAGTTTCCTGCAATCAATATGCGACGCGACATTTCGTAATACCCTTATAACCAGTGATAGTTGTGAAAAAGAAGCCATCTATTATGTCCTCTCTCCCACATTTTGTCAATAAATCAAAGAGGTTATCAATATCCCTGCCGCGAGGTCGTCGACAAGCCGCATCGGAGGGGTGGCCGCGCCGGGCATTGTTGCGGCGGCGGCGCCGGCGGCGCAGGCATGGCGCATTGTCGATTCGTCGATGGCGCGCTCGGGAAAGTAGCGGTGGCAGAATTCCGCCAGGAGGGCATCCCCCGCCGCAGTGGTGTCCAGCACGTCAACATCGGCGGAAGTGCCGTGGAAGACGCGCTTTGAAAGGAGTTCGCGGAATCCAAACCAGCAGCCGCGCGGACCGTCGGACACAATCACGCATTCGCATTTGTCAAGCAACGCCAACACGGCCTCGCGGAAGTCGTCCGCGGTTTCTATGACACGTCCAAGAAGCTCGGAGCATTCCTCGCGATTAGGTTTTATGAGACTCGGCTCGGCGGCAACGCCCGCCTCGAGCGCCCTGCCCGATGTGTCCAGGACTGCGGGTATGCCGAAGATCCGCAGTTTGCGGATCATGAGGCCGTAAGTGTCATACGGCATGGAGGGCGGCAGCGAGCCAGCCAGTATGCAGATACCCCCGTGCGCTATGCACGGAGCGAGGATTTCGTCGATGCTCCACTCGTCTTCGCGCAGATCCGGGAATGCAGGGCGGTTTAGTTTGAACATGCCGCCGGGGAAAGTGAACATGGCGTTGCGCCTGCTGCAGCCATCGATGCGCACAAGTGAATCACGGATTCCAAGCTGCGCCATCATCTCCTCGAACGGAGCCGCGTTGTCGGCGCCCAGCAGACCTGACGCGACTACGGCATGGCCGCGGCTCGCGAGCCATCGCGCGGCATTCAGACCCTTTCCGCCCGGTGTCGAAGTTTCCGAGGAAATCACGAGCACATCGCCTGGCTCGGGGAATTTCGGCAGGACGGCGGTGATATCCTCCGCCGGGGAAAGCGTGACCGTTGAGAAAGGGGTTGATCCTAGGTTCATCGACCGACTAGCGGCTCGTAGCCCATGTATTCGCCTTGGCGAGTGGCATCGACGACAGACTGCCATAGCATGCCGTTCACATCGACCTTCTGGCGCTCAATCGTGGCGAGCGCAATCGGGACGTTCATGTAAACGCTGGCGCATTGGCCGATTACGCAGTCTGAGCGTCCGGCCATGGCGGCGTGGACGGCGTTTTTAGCCAGAGTGTAGCACAAGATGGCATCGGTGCCACGTGCGGGAACGCTGCGTATGCTGTAGCTGGGGTCGAAATACTTGACAGAGACGTTCTCTTTTTTATCGGCGAAATGACGTTCGATTTTTTCTTTAAGGAACTCGCCTATGTCTTTTTTCAGAAGATTCCCGGAAGCGTCGCGCTTCTGCTCCTCGCCCTTGATGAGATCCTGCCCAGCCCCTTCCGCCACGACGATGACGGCATGGGTCTTGCCGATGCTGAACCGGCGCTCCAATGCGGTCAACACGCCGTGTTCTCCTTCCAGTTCGAACGGCTCCTCGGGTATAAGGCACATATTGACGACAGAGTTCGCAAGGCACGAGTAAGCCGCGATAAATCCGGAGTCCCTGCCCATGAGTTTGACGAGCCCGATGCCATGCGGCGCCCCTTTGGCTTCCACGTGCGCCGCCGTGATGATGGAGCCGGAGGCGTAGACGGCCGATTCAAAGCCGAAGCTGCGTCCTATGAAGGCCAAATCGTTGTCGATCGTCTTCGGGACGCCAATGACGCTGATCCGCAATTTGTTGCGCTTAGCCTCCTCGGCGATGTCGTGCGCGGCGCGCAGCGTCCCGTCACCGCCGATGCAAAAGAGAATGTTGATGTTGAGGCGCGCGAGTGTGTTGACTATCTGCCGCGTGTCCTGCCCTCCCCTGGAGCTGCCGAGGATCGTGCCGCCTTCCTGATGGATGTCCTCCACCACGTCGGGGTTCAGGATGAGAGGCTCGTGCCCGTATGACGGAATGAAGCCCTCGAGCCCGTACCGGACGCCGAAGATGTGGCGCACGCCGTATTCATACCAGAGGCACTGGACAATGCCTTTGATCACGGCGTTGAGCCCAGGGCAAAGGCCGCCGCACGTCACGACTGCGGCGCGAGTCCACGCCGGATCGTGGAATATCTTCCGACGTGGTCCGGCCTCTTCAAACGAGGGGACTTTACGCCCTGCCTTGATGGCGGCCGTCACGTGCTCGAGGTCGTGCACCATAAGCGTGCGTTCCCCGTCTTGTATGAAGTTCGCGGTTTTGACCGGCGTGTCGATCACGCATTCGCCCAACTGGTCCACATCGAAATCATATTTGTCGGGATTTTCAAAAACGTCTTTGATCGTCATCTTTTTCTCCTAGATTTTCACGGCGATCTGATCCACTGCGTCGAGGAGTTTCCACTGCCAATCGGGCAGGGTGAAATACCACGGAGCGATCAGAAAACCCTTTAGCCGCTCCGGCGAAATGTTTTCCCGGCAGAAATCAACCGTGCCTCCGATATTCAAGTCGCTGCTCCAATTGGAACCAGTCGGGATCTGGTCGAACCCCGCCTTGTCCAAATCGATGTACGGTTGGACGAACCTGCGCACGTTTCTCCCCGGTCCCGTTTCATCCGGCGGTTCGATATCGAACGACGCCCCGTAGTACCAGTTGCTCTGAAGCACCGATTTCGGCATTCTGGCCAGAAACTCCTCAGGATGGTTCCAGTAGTAGTCGGACCATATCCACGGCCTGACGCCACGCTCCTCGACGGTTTTGACGAAGAACATGAAGTCATGCCACCAGAGTTCGCCCTGCCGCACCACTATGTAGCTCTGGTTCGCCTGGTGGCCTGCGGTCTCCTCGTCATACCCGAGATGAAAGAAGCGCGGCGTGTCGAAAATCCCGCACACTTCGCGGATCAAGTCGGCGCACACTTTGTAGTATGAGGAGGTGGATACCTGGCGGCTGTACTCTTTGAGCCACGTGTCGTGGGCGGTGGAGAAGTTCAGCTTGGGGATCGGCTCCAACCCGAGGCTCCGAAGCCGGGCGAGTTCTTCGCGGAAACGCTCTATCGTCCATGATCCCCTGACCGCCAGCTCCGGGTGGCTCTCGTACTGGAGCGCCTCGCCGAGGTCGATCACGACGAGGTTCATGCCCGCATCCCGCATTCTGCCGGTCACAGTCCGCCAGACTCCTTCGTCGAAACGAAGGTGGTCGGCCTGGCAGAGCAGTTGCATGTCCTCCCCCTGGTACTTGCCGTGTTTGACGAGCGGGATGTCTGACCACATGTTCACTCCCATGTGCAGCAGCGCCCCCCAGATGAACGGCGTCTCGGCGCCCGTGTCCGCATTTTTATTCATATCGTTATTTCTCCGCCCCTTTGCGGCTTTTGATTTTGTTGTCCGCCGGGCAAGGCGCGCCAAGCTCCGGTATTGACTCGGCATTCCCCGCCAGGTATCCCGCGAGGCTCTTCTGCATTTCCCCGTAGCGCGCGTCTATCATGCCGAAGCGCTCCTGCATGACTTCAAGCCCCTCCGGCTTGTTGTGCGAAAGCCACATTTCGCGGAACGCGCCCGCGGCCGCGCGGCACGCCTTCGCCGCCATCGGCACTTGTTCCAGCACTTTCGCGAGCGCCTTGCGGTCTCCGTTCCTGTAAGCCGCCACGGCGCGCGCCGACACGGCGTAGCGCTCCGCTATTGCGCGGGCCCATAGCGCCGCGAAGCGCATGTCGCCCGCCGCCCGGTCCTTCGCGCGCTTCTGAAGGCGTGTCGCCAGCTTGTCGTAAGTCCCGGCGGCTTCGGCCATCTTCGAAACGTCGTCCTTAAGGAGGCTGCGAAAGCCCCTTTCCGCGAACGGGTCACTCCAAAGAGTGCGGCTCGGCTCCAGCCCGGGCACAGCGGTGCTGATGTCCGAGGCCTCGATATGAGCGGCGTAGCTGCCGCCGCAAACAGCCCCGAAGCGCTTCTCCAGCCGCGCGGCGTCAGGCTCCTGCCCGCCGGAATATATGCGGTCGGCGCACCACGCCATGCCCGCGAACGCGGAATCGTGGTCGCAATACGCGCCGTTGTCGCCCCACATCGTGAAAAAGATTTCGCGCAGCCCCTCCTCGATGCAGACGTCGATGCAGGGGCCGGCCCATTCGGTTGTCTTCTTGTGGTCGTACCACAGGCGGTTCCAAGTCCAGATCCCGGAGCCCATCAGCGGCTCGTACCCCATGCTACGGTGGCGGGCGATCATGCGGCGGTACATGTCTTTGTCAGAATGATAGTAGTCCCAATACACCAATTCGACCTCGCGTGGAATTGCCTTCACCACATTGTCGGGTATTTCAGCGTCGGGCGCATAATATTCGTGCTTTTCGTTGCCGAAACGGAAATACATGTCGGACCATATCATCGGCTTGACTCCATATTTCGCGCAGATATCGACGACGCGCTTCAGGTGCTCGTTGAAGATATCGAACGGGCTGCGCACGCCATGCAAGTCCTGGTAGCGGCCCCGGCCAAGGCCGTGGGTCTCGTCCATGCCGATGTGGAAGCGGCGCGTCTTGCAGACGGACGCCCAGTGCTCGATCATCTTCTCGATCAGCTCGTACGTCTTCTCCTCGCCCACCAGCAAGACCCCGTTTATATCCATAATCGGCTTGTAGGCGGGGTGCCTCAGGATCTTCTCCAAGTGCCCGAGTGTCTGTATGCACGGTATGATCTCGATTCCAAGTAGCGCGGCCTCGCGGTCGATCGCCTTGAGTTCGGCCTTTGTGTACGCGCCGCGTCCATAGCCGAAAAATGGTTCTCCCGGCAGTTCGTACGTTTCCTCAGTGTAAAGCATCACAGTGTCGTAGCCTAGCAGCGCGAGCCTGCGGAACCATAGCTTCAGATGGTCCACGGTCATGACGGCGTTGCGCGAGCAATCGAGCATAACACCCAGCATAGAGAACCCAGATTGCTCGCGGTATGCCGCGCCTGGTTTTACCAGCCCTGAAAGCAGCGCGCCGACGCCGCGCATCGCCTGCGCCACGCGGTCGTAGCGGATCACTGCCGAAGTGCCACCGAGAAGCACCTCGCACAGCCCCGGCTCCGCTGCCTTTTCAAAGCGCACTGCCAAACCTCCCGAACCGTCCTTAACAATAGGATGCGAATCCGCACACGCCTCCAGAGCCTTGCGCAATTCCCGTGGGGTTCCCTTTTCAGTCCAGTTAACGATGATTTTCCGCGACATTGTTTTCCCTTTACTCTTTATTTTACAAAAAGAACGGACTCGCTCTCAGCGAACCGACTTAATACTGGCAACGATTCTAACAAAGCCGGCGTTGCCGCGCAAGCCGCAAGTATTTGTGGACATTCCCCAATTTTACTCGCCGCAACTGCGGTTCCCTCGCGGGACTATTGCGCTGGAGTCCGAGTCGTTTATTGTAATCTTGTGAAAAAACACGGG
>JALHHX010000160.1 GCA_022837245.1 Lentisphaerota bacterium | reverse complement strand
ATTCAATGGTTTCCCGGTATGTCATGTTGATAACCTTTGTGCGGTTGTTCGCAAATTTATAAAAAGCGTTTTTCACACGCATATGGCACCGTTATCTTTGTTTCTGTGGTACTATCTGCGCCGGAGATGCTGCCATTTAAACCAAATCTGTTATGGCGAAAAAGAAAAAGCAAAAGAAGATTTTTATTCTTGACACAAACGTTCTGCTGCATGACTTCACATGCATCTACAATTTTGAGGAAAATGATGTTATTATTCCCATCGTGGTGCTGGAAGAGCTTGACAAGTTCAAGCGGGGCAATGACATTATAAATTTCCATGCCCGGGAATTTACGCGTGAGCTTGACAAAATAGCCGGTGACATGCTCCTGACGGGCAATATTCCCCTTGGCCAAAACCTGGGCACACTGCACATTGAGACCGGGAAGCAGTTTTCAGAGAGGGTCTCCGAATCATTCCCGGAAAGAACCCCTGATCACCGGATACTGGCAATAGCCGATTTTATTACCCAGGAAAACAAAGACAAAGTCGTTGTCCTGATAACAAAGGACATCAATCTCAGGATGAAGGCAAAGTCACTGGGTATCAGGTCTGAAGACTACCAGAATGACAAGGTTGCCAATCTTGATGATCTCTACAAGGGGATCAGGATAATCGAGAACATTGATCATGACCTGATCAACAAGCTTTACGAGAATGCTGACGGGGTTCCTGCCTCGGAGCTCAAAATCAAGGATACGGAGCCCGGACATCATTATTTTATCCTGCGAAACAGCAATTCCAGCGCCCTTGCCCATTATGATCCTGCCACAAAGACGCTGGAGAGGGTTCTCAAGCAGACCACCTATGGCATTGAACCCCGGAATGCTGAGCAGACCTTTGCCCTCGACGCACTATGTGACCCTGACATACAGCTCATCTCCCTGACCGGCAAGGCCGGTACAGGCAAGACCCTCCTGGCACTTGCAGCTGCACTGCACCAGCACAAGCGCTATAAGCAGATCTTTCTTGCAAGGCCTATAGTTCCGCTGGCCAACCGCGATATGGGCTTCCTGCCTGGTGACGTAAAGGAAAAGATGGAGCCCTACATGCAACCGCTCTTTGACAACCTGACGGTCATCAAGCACAGATTCAGTGCCCAGAGCCCGGAGTTCATCCGCATAAATGACATGATAAAGGATGATAAGCTGGTGATCACCCCTCTGGCATATATCAGAGGCCGCAGCCTCTCGAACATCTTCTTCATCGTTGATGAAGCCCAGAACCTTACTCCTCATGAGGTGAAGACAATTATCACCAGGGCCGGCGAGGGAACAAAAATGGTCTTCACAGGTGACATCGAGCAGATTGACTCGCCCTACCTTGACTCCGGGTCAAACGGGCTAAGCTACCTCTCTGACAAGATGAAGGGACTGGATCTCTTCGCCCACGTTCACCTCGTCAAAGGCGAGAGAAGCTTCCTGGCTGAACTGGCAAGCAAACTGCTCTGATCCGGCTTTTTTGCTATTTTTGCATCAGGAACAGCAACCATTTAATTTTGAAGAGGAAAGTAGCGTTTCACACACTGGGATGCAAGCTTAATTTTGCCGAAACTTCCACAATTGCACGCACCCTGCCCGATGACAGGTTCGAGAGGGTATCTGCTGACAGTCGTGCTGACATATATGTAATCAACACATGTACCGTCACTGATACTGCTGACCGCAAATGCAGGCAGGCTGTAAGGAAGTTCGCCCACCGCAATCCTGACGCTTTCATTGCCGTCGTTGGTTGCTATGCTCAGATGAGACGCGAGGAGGCAGCCTCCATAGAAGGAGTTGATCTGGTCCTCGGAACATACGAGAAATTTGACCTCGCCTCCTATATCGACAAGGCTTTTCGCGTCAGGGTGGCGTTTCCCCACAAGCGCCGCCGCGGCCACCACCTCCTGCACGAATGGCACGCCTATGCTCTCTGCCACGGACATTGCCATCGAGCCGGAAAACACGGGGCTAATGGGCACATCGCCGAACTCGGCTTTGATCTTGGCGAGCAAATCGAGAAGCGCCTCGATCACCCGCGTGTTGTGGCGGGCATAATGCGAAAAGAGCACATCTCCCGGGACGTCGGTCAAAACAGCCTTGACCGTCGTCGAACCCATGTCTATACCAAGACGGTACTCCGATCGCGTCGCCATAAAAAAGGTTGAAACCTCCCGTTCGGGACTACATGCTAAATGTCGTTTCAAGTTAGCATATCACGGGATTTCCGTCAATCTCAATGATGCGCCCCTTCGCCTGAGCGCCTGACTTTACGGCATCAAACGGGTCGCACTGGATACTGCTTGCCGCCGTAATTGTCTCTCAGAACCACCAGATTCCGGAGTCTGGCACCAGCGCAACGGGCAATCGGTCAGCGACCTGGGGGTGGGTTAGAGGATGTCGGCGTAAGGAGACGCAAATGATGGGTCGCGTGGGAGAGGCGGCTTGCCGCCGTTCGTCGAGTGCAGTGCGGCGTCTTCGCACAAGGTTACGCCGCGAGGGCGGAACTCGGGTTAGATGTCGAGGATGGCGTACCAGGGAAAGCGTGACGGGTCGTCCGAGAGGCGGAAGCGTTTCCATCTGCGGTAAACCCACAGCCACTGTTCTGGATTATCAAGAATCATCTCCTCGGTGAAACGCACGACCTTGGCGGTTATTTCCTCGGGTGCCAAGGCCTTCGCATCCTCGGAGGTGATGAGGCCGTATGACTTAATTGAATAGCGGTCGGTGCCCTTGTCGTAGATTACGCTTATGGGGCAGATGGGTATGCCCAGCTTGTGGGAGATGAGTCCGAGGGCGTTGGAGAATGCGGCGGGAAGTCCAAAGAAGTCCAGGTATATGCCGCCATCTCTGGTGTCTGCATGCTGATCTAGGAGCATCGCAACCAGACCCCCTCCGAGCAACGCTCGCATGATCCCGATTACCGCCCCTTTGCGGGGTATGGCGCACTGCCCGGTTGCATTCCGGAATCGCAGAAGCGAGCGCATTGTAAGCTTGGTGCCCAGCGGACGGAAAACACTCGAAATTGCCCGGCCGCGCCATGCCACGTACTGGCCTCCCAACTCCCAGTTGCCGATGTGGGCCGTGAGGACGAATCCCGGCCAGTCGCCCGCGATCCATTCCTCAATCCGGGCGTCGCCGGACGAGCAGTATTTTGAAACGCGCTCCGCGGTGTCGCGCGAGAACCAGAAGTAGTCGAGCAGCACTATGGCGGCGTGTTCGTTCTGGCGGCGGTAAAGTTCTTTCTTTTCGGCGGCGGTTTTGGAATCGCCATAGACGATGTCCATGTTAGCCATGGCGACGCGTTCGTTTTTACGTCCGACGGGGCCGCTCATGATGCGCCCGATCAAGCGCGCCAGCCGCAGCTCCGCACGGCGCGACAGGCGCGGGACAATGCTTATGGCGAAGCGGACGACCAGCCACTCGACGCATCGGAGCGTTTTGCGGCGGATTTTTTTAAACAGGTGCCGGAGGCGCTTGTTCATCCAGACAGTGAATGTGCGGATATTCACTGGAAATCAAGTTTTAACGATTTGGTTGTTGTGCAGAGGCGTCGGGGCCGAGGAGCCCAAGGTCGTGCCGAACTGCAGTTCGTGCAACCTCGTGTAAACGCCGCGTTTTGCGAGGAGTTCGGCGTGCGTGCCGTACTCGGCCACTCCGCCGCCAGTGATGACGGCGACGTGTTTGCACTTGACGATCGTCGATAGGCGGTGCGCGATCACAATCATAGTCATACGACCCATTAGCCCCTCGATGGCGGCCTGCACATTGCGCTCGGACTCGGTGTCCAGGGCGCTGGTGGCCTCGTCAAGGACGAGCAGGCTCGGATTGCGCAACAGGGCGCGCGCGATTGCGATGCGCTGCTTCTGTCCGCCTGAAAGGGAGACGCCGCGTTCGCCGACCATTGAATCGTAGCCATCTTCCTTTTCCACGATAAACTCGTGAGCGTGCGCGAGTTTAGCGGCATTCACAATTTCTTCGTGTGATGCGTCGGGCTTGCCGTAAGCGATGTTTTCCGCTATGGTTGCATTGAATAGGAAGGTGTCCTGCATGACGAGGCCGATATTCGCACGAATTGATTTAATCGTGTAGCCGCGTATATCCTTGCCGTTGCGGAGAATAGTTCCGGAGGTTGGTTCGAAAAAGCGCATGATCAGCCCCACTATAGTTGTCTTGCCGCCACCGGAGGGGCCGACGATCGCAAGGCTCTCGCCCTTCTCGATTTTCAAGTTGAGATTGCTGAAGACCTTGCGCGTGTCGTAACTGAACTCGACATCTTTAAATTCAAGCGAGTTCAGCTCCCCTGTGACTGGCACGGCTCCCGGAGCATCTTTGACTGTAATTGGGGTGTCGAGGATTTCGAATATGCGGTCGGCAGGTGCGGAACTCTGCTGGATTTCCATGAAGATGCGACCGATCTTTTTGATGGGCTCGTACATCGCCCAGATCGCACAGGCGAATATGACGCAGTCTTTTATGGGCATTTTTACGGCAAGCGCATAGACGAGCACGCCGATGCCCCCTATGCCTCCTATCGTGTGCGTGATCGGGTCGTTTAGCGCCTTAGCCTTGGCCGCGCTGACCATGCGTCGGAAGAATTTACGGCATTGTTCCTCGAACCGCGCCTCCTCGCGCGCCTCCTGCCCGAAAGCCTTGACTACCGCGACGCCGTCGAGAGATTCTTTCATGACCGATGTCAAATCGGCGAGGCGGCGCTGCCCCTCCCTGCTTATGCGGCGCAAGCGGCGGCCGATAAGCACTATGGGCACGACGACGGTCGGGAAAAGCACAACGGAAATAACGGCAAGTTGCCATTCTGCCAAGAGGATATAGCCTAGCACAAGCAAAAGCGTTATTGGCTGGCGGACGGCATCGGTGACGATGTTGGTGACCGAGTTCTGGAGGAGCTGCGTGTCGGCGATCGCGCGGGAGATCATGTCGCCGCTACTCGAGGAGTTGTAGAACGCCACGGGAAGTTTCTGGAGGTGCGAGAAGAGT
>JALHHX010000159.1 GCA_022837245.1 Lentisphaerota bacterium | reverse complement strand
GTACTGCAACGCAAATGAATATGTTGCAGTACCTTGGAGCGCTGAACAAGTTATTCGAAAAAAGTCGTATTGGGCATCGAAGTAACTTTCAGCGCGCCCCTGTTGGTGTCATTAGAAACCAGCGCCAGCCTTCCGCCGGGTGTCCGTTCATCAGCCGGAGCAACGGCAGTCGTTGCTGACGGTCATTATAAAAAAAGGCAGGATGTAAATGAAAAAGACGAAGACATTGATAACGATGGCATTGGCCGTGGCGGGGTGGGGACTCTGCCACGCGCAGGAGACGAAAGAAGAACGTTACGCCCCGGCAAAATATTACAGAGTGCCAAGGGAATTCGGCGTGATCTCTTCGTACGATTCCGTCATTGCCACGGATGATGGCAAGGTCATCATGGGCGGTTCGACTTATACGCATCCCGCAAATCTTATTGAACTGGATCTAGAGACCGGTGAAATCATAAAACTAGGGGATGTCGGGAAGGTGATCCCGCAGGATGACCTTCATTTTATAACTCAGTCGAAAATCCACACGATCTTCGAGTTCGATTCAGAGGGCGTGTTGTACTTTGGAACCCACACGGGCGAACCGGATGGGTCGTACGAAGATCCGCGTCTCCTGTTGGGCGGGCATTTCATGTCGTACAACGCAAAGACAGGGGAGATGAAAGATTACGGTATCGCACGGCCTCGGGAATCGCTGATGCGCGTAGCACTGGATGAGAAAAGAGGAAAACTTTACGGCATGGGATATCCACGTGGGCACTTTATGGTTTGCGACTACCGCAATGGTGGAATAGAAGACCTCGGCAAGGCCAGTTTAGCCAGCTATTCAAACCCTTGGCTTATGCATGACGGGAACGTGTACTTCAACACCAGGTATGATGAACTCAGCCGTTTTGATCCAGACGACAATTCATTTGAAACACTACCGGTAAAGCTCCCGGATATAGACGGCGAGAAGCAGGCGCTGACGTTCCGTTCGTGGTTGCTAAGAAGCGACGACCGCAAGCGACTTTACGGCATAGTGGAACCGGCTATGCAGGTCGTGGAGTGGGATATCTCCAATCCGCCCGGAAAAGTCAAGGTTCTTGGCGGGGACATCAGCGTCCACAGCATGATTTTCAATGCAGAAGAAACCAAGCTTTACCTGCCCGGTTGGAATGGAGAACTGTTCAAGTACGATATGGAGTCTGGTAAATTCTACAATCTCGGATTCCTTCGCGATGGCGATACAGTCATCGGGAGCGCATACGGGGCTTGCAGAGCGCCTGATGGAAGGATTGTTTTTACTGGGTACGCACGTGATCAGGACGGGAAGGTTGGGGCTGGCTACGGCCGCATCGGGTTCTGGGTCTTCGATCCGGCAGATGAGGAGGAAATACAAAAAGAGGTCTGGGGAGCGGACGCTCCACCGCAGCCGAAGAAAGCCCGTGTCTGGGGGCAGAGAAACGGGCAGGTGGTGGCTTTTTTGAACGATGCGATCCCGTATGGTGAAAGTTCTGTTCGTGCTATGACGATGCTACCCAATGGTTCCTCGCTTGTTGCCACGACGGGAACGCAGGCGCATATCGCGCTCGTCGGCACCAATGGGAGCGTGCGTACGCTGTGCAAGTTGCCCAGTGGCGAGCATCCCGCGTTCGGCGGTTTTGTTCGCGACAAAGATGGCAATCTTTATCTTGGCACTTGTGGCGACTTGGAGACGGTGTATTCCATGAAAAACGCCCCTGACGGCCGTGTATACAGAGTAGAACTCAATACCGAGCTCACGAAAGCATCTCTTAAAGAAATCGCACGTCCTTTCAAGGATGACGGTGTCTACACGATGGCGGTCAATCCCGCGGGAACTGGAATATTCGGAGTTACATTTCCCGGCGCACGTTTCTTCTCAATGTCGTTTGCGGATGGCAAAGCTCATGAACACTTGACCCTGGCAACCGACGCGCGTCCTCAGAACGAAGACTCAAACAGGTATAACTGGATGCAGATCCCTCTCGGGCGTCAGATTGCATTCGGCGCTGACGGAACAGCATTCGCAGGAGCGAACGGAACGACTCTGTACGGAGTTAACGTCGAGAAAGGTATCGTGACAACCAACAACCTTCTTTCTCTCTGGAAGGGGCAGATTGACGCTCTTGTGTCCGGCCCTGATGGTAAACTGTATGGGGGAACTGATCGCGGGTTCCTGTTCCGATTCGATCCCGCCACTGGCGCCGCTGCCAACCTTGGCAAGCCTTTGCGTCAGGCGCGCATGAGAAGCCTCTGTTTCAATGGTGATGCTCTATACGGAATTTGCGGCGAAGAATACGGAGCCAGCCATCTCTTCCGCTATACGTCGGATGCGGGGTATACTTATCCAGCTGTTCCGGGACCTTACATTTTCGGCGGTGAATTCGCGAACGACCATTACGAAGTGCTGCTGTCGGATCAACACGGCGGGCTCTGGCTGGGCGGGTCTGGCCGCATGAGCTTTGTTGTGAGGATGGTTCCATAGCCCGGTGTGAATTTCTTGAATTTATCGTTGTCATGTGCAACAATAGACACATTTTTTATGGAGGTGTAGGACATGGTTGAGTTGCCGGAGGTCGGGCGCTACTACGCGTCAGTCCAGACAGTTGGAGGTGGTCGGGGATTGGAGGTCTTCCCACGTCTGAATGGCATTTGCGTTTCGGATGCGTTCTCTCCCTCCTACCGATGGTACGCAGCTCGGCGCGTTGATGCTCCGCATGTGATTTTCCAGCTTACTCTGTCGGGGCGGGGGGTTTTCAAGAGAAAGCGTGAACGGTGGAACATGACACCGGGAAAGGCATTCCTCTGCGAATCTTACGATTCCTCGGTAACCTACCTGTATCCGCGTGACGCCACCGAGCCGTGGCGCTTCTTCTTCGTCACGTTCAGCGGCGACGCCGCCGTGCAGATGGTGCGAGATCTCGTCCGGGAGTCGGGGGGCGTCTTCGACTTCCCGATCAAGCATCCGCTGCTGGGCAAGTTCGCCTCATTCCTCGGCGAAGGCCGCGAAAGCGCCGTGATGTCGCTGGCCGACAGCTGGCGGCTCGTCATGGAGCTGCTCCATGCGTTGCTGATCGCCCAGGACCAGCGGCATGGCGGCCGGAAGTCCGACCACGCGCTGATCCACCGGGCGCACGATCTCCTCCGGGACACCCATGGCGAACGCATCAACGTCAGCGAGCTGGCTTCGCGCCTGAACGTGTCGCGGGAGCACCTCACGCGCGTCTTCGCCGAGGCCACTGGCGAGCCTCCTTACCGCTTCATCATGCGCATGCGGCTTCAGCAGTCGTGCAACCTGCTCAAGAACACGGATCTCTCCGTGAAGGAAATAGCGACCCGCATGGGATTCGGCTCCGTCAGCGAATTCTGCAGGCCCTTCAAGCGGCTGCTTCGCCTCTCTCCTACGGAGTTCAGGACCGGGGGCATCATGCCGGTGTTCGACGGCGGAGCCATCGACTTCACCGACGACGAGGAAGGATGATCCGGCGCTTATTGTCACAAAATGCACGTGAATATCACATTTTACCACTAGAAGTCGAGCCGCCCGTTCCGCTATGCTGGGCAGTAGCGAGAAAGGACTGTCGTGATTCCGTTCCACGTTGCCATCCACTGTCTGGACTGGAAGCCAGAAATGACCGCCTTCCCCAATCTGCTTGGGGTAGGTGGGCAGACGGTGTCGTCCCCGGCCTATCGCTGGCGCGGCGCCACGCGGCGCGACGATCCGCACATCCTCTTCCAGCTCACGCTCGAAGGATGCGGCATCTTCATGCAGGGACGCCGCCGTTACGAGGTCGCCCCGGGGTTTGGCTTTCTCTGCCAGTCGCACAACCCCGGCATCGCCTATCACTATCCGAGGGGCGGACGCGACCCCTGGACCTTCCTCTACCTTTGCTTCGTAGGCCGCTCGGCCATGGCGATGGCGGAGGATTTCGTCCGCCAACACGGACCGATCTCCGCCCTGGACACGTCGGACGCCCTGATATCGCGCATGAAGGGCTATGCGGATCTCGCTCCGGCGGGGAGC
Organism: Lentisphaerota bacterium; assembly: GCA_022837245.1. GTDB lineage: Bacteria > Verrucomicrobiota > Kiritimatiellia > RFP12 > UBA3636 > JAAZFF01. Next base: position 1,302 of record JALHHX010000159.1, on the reverse strand, counting down.
TTGGTCTCCTCCGTCGCCGATGGCGCCGATCTGGTCGTCACGCTGCTCCACAAGCTGCTGATCAGTTCGCAAAACTCCAGGCGCGAAGCGCCCCGCGCCCGCCGCCATGAACAAAAACCCTTTCAAGCGGACGAAGTCGTCGGCTTGCAACTCCAAGGAGAACGAACATGAACATCATCCGAATCAAAACCACCGCCCTGCTTCTGGCGGCCTTCGCGGCCTTCGCGACGGCCCAAGCGGGGACTATTCACGTCGCGCCGGGCGGCACGGGCGCCGGGGCCTCCTGGTCCGCTCCGCTGGGCGACATCCAAGCCGCCGTCGACGCCGCGGTCACCAACGACACGATCCTGCTTGCGGGCGGGACCTTTGCGGTCTCCAATGCGATTGTAGTCAATAAAAACGTATTTATCCGCGGCGGCTACGACCCAGCCACCGGGCTGCCCGGCGCGACGCCCACGGTCGTTACGCGCGCCGGCGACGCAACCGCGGGGCTGGTCATTGTGACGGGAGTCTCTGGCGGCGAGCTACGCGACGTCACGCTCTCCGGCGGCGTCCTCTACCCCGACGCCGACCACGCCTACGGCGCCGGCATCCAGATCTCGGGCAGCACGGGCTTCGTCCTGGTCGGCTGCACGATTTCCGGCAACAAGGCGCAGTCGGTCGTCAACAAGACCGCGCGCGGCGGCGGCGTCGCGATCGTCAACGCCAGCTCCGCGTCGCTGACCGACTGCTCGATTCTCGACAACGAGGCCGAGAACGTCGGCAAAAGCGGCAATGACGCCTGCGGTGCGGGTCTCTACGTCGCCGCCGGCTGCTCGGTGGTATTGACCAACGGCGTCATCGCGCGCAACAACGTGGTCTTCGGCCAGAATGCGCAGCGCGGGGCTGGAGTTTATACGGAAGGACGGAAGGCGCCGTGTCGCTCTTCAACTGCCTTGTCTACAACAACGTCTGTCGCGGCTCCCAGAACAATGTCTCGGGCGATGGCCTCTGCGCCTACAACGGCGGGGCGTCCCTGACTCTCGAGTTCTGCACTGTCGCTTACAACGGCACCTGCGGCCTCTACCGGCAGAACGGCGCCGTCAGCGCCTCCGACAGCATCCTCTGGGGCAACGGCGACGATGTCAACGGCACCGTGACGCTGACGCGCTGCAACGTCGCCGACGGCGACTCCAACGGCGTCAACGGCAACATCTCCTCCGATCCGAAGTTCGTCTTCGGCTTCCGCCTGGACGCCGCCTCGCCCTGTCTGGACCAGAGCGCCCTGACGGCCGCCGAGGCCGGTCTCGCCAGCCGGACCAC
>JALHHX010000475.1:675-1434 GCA_022837245.1 Lentisphaerota bacterium | reverse complement strand
AGAAGTCGATACACCCTCAGCCAGTAGTCAAACCCTGGACATAATAAAAAGAGCCCGAGATGAAAATCCGGAGTGCACGATATTCGTCGTCGTCACGTTCGCCTCCACCTTGAGCAAGACAAAATACTATCTGGCCGGTGCGGACTACTGTACCAAGGTCGCAGAAACCTCCCCCGAAAAAAAATTAAGCCTGTTCGATGCATTTCTCAGCGACAGTGCGCGGTTCAATCACTGCACGCTGATACTCGATCAGGATCGCATGTGCCTGTACGGTGACGGCAAGAAGCTGGAAATATCCTTTGTTGAAATGAGAGTGCTGGATGCCCTCATTCAAAATCGGCTGCTTAGTCACAATGAGATTGCCGGCGTCATGGGCCTTAATACCAAGTATTACGATTCGAGGGCGCTGGAAAAGTCCATCAGCCGTTTGCGCAGCAAAATCAAGGCGCACTACGGGGAAAACATCATCCAGAATATCCGCGGTTATGGTTACAAACTCAGCCAGGGCCTTATTTGTGCCAGCCATTTCCAATCGGTCAAGGAGAGGTCGAACCGTGAATAGCGAAAAAATATCCCCGGCAGAAAACAGGCACGTCAAGATCGTCAGGCAGGCGATCGTCGACCGGGCCCACGGGTTATGGGGCAGTGAAATCAGAACAGTGGGCGACCTGAATGATGAGCACCGCGATAGCGCCTGCCTCACCGCCTTGCAGCATATCCGCCCAGGCCCCAGAGCGCCCCAGGTGCTGAACCACAAGT
>JALHHX010000475.1:0-630 GCA_022837245.1 Lentisphaerota bacterium | reverse complement strand
CCCTCAGTCTCGACAACCCTCTGGATGCCCTGCCCGGCCCGCTGGAACGCCGGGCCATGGTGCGCCAGCTCTACACCTTGAAAGACCAGTGCGGTATCACCCTGGCCTACAATAACTACCGGCTCGATACAAAGCCGGCAGACCTGCTGCTTGATCTCAAGCTCTACGACTATATAAAAATGCCCTTCCCGGATTCTGCCCTCAGGTTGAGTCTCAACACGCGTTCCGATCTGTTCGACCGGTTCTATGACCGCATGCTAGAGCTGATCAGTGCGTCCAGAGTGTGCTTCATCGCTGATACCATCGAGTTCGCCGACAGTGCGCTACTGGCCAAGAACCTGCCTTTTGAATACTTTCAGGGCGGTTATTACTCCCCTGCTGACGGCCTATGACCATTTCACCTTCCTGAGATCGGTGGACACTATGAGTTCCCTAAAGAAGTACGATTTTACTTCGCAACTTGCGGCCATCGGGCTGCCGGACTTCACGCCCAATGCTGACTTCTTTTATTACGACGTCAATGCGCCATCAATGGCGGACGGTGCCGAGGGCACGCCACTGCTCACTCACCCGCACGTCGACGGCGGAGATCCGCAACCGATCCGCCAGCGACGTGCGGGTGAGTGAGCA
>JALHHX010000158.1 GCA_022837245.1 Lentisphaerota bacterium | reverse complement strand
ATATGAGCAGCATCAGCACGCCGCACATTGCAAGCAGCGTCGAGAGTCCCTCCTCCTCCAGCCTTTTAAGTTCATCCTCGGATATGAAATTCCCGAGCACCTTGCTTGAAACGCCTTCGCCAAGACCGTCGTCGGCACTCGAATCGGCGGAGCCTGTTTCCGACACTGGCTCCTCAACCGGCGTCGCCGGCACTCCGGGCACGACTGGTGCGGACGCCACGGGAACATGCTCTTCGGCGTTGGCCGAGAAGGCGGGGCCTTCCGTGATGAATCCAAGAAGGCTTTTGCCAACAAGCAGCAGCGCCAGTATCGAGCTTCCGCCGACGAGCGAACACGCTGAGCCGACGAGCAGGCGCCATAGGTATGGTTTGGCAAAACCCAGCAGTCTGAAGAAGGTGCGCAAGTCGTCCTTCTTCAGCTTGTTCTTTTTCTTTTCACCGTTGCTTTTTGCCATCGCCGCACACATCCCATTACCGGGTGGTCGCCATTTATTGCTTGTTGCCCGCGCGCCGCTCTTTGTCTCGACGCATTTGGCGCGTTTCTCGCTCAGGCATCACCTCGACGCCCCCGGCCGCCGCGGCTGCGAGCCTCCTCTTCCTGCGACTCCAGAGGAGTCCGAAGATCGCGAGGGCCTGCGAAACCGTCCAATACAAGCTCAGTGCCGAGGCGAAGTTGTAGCATATGAGGAGCATCATCGCCGGCATCATGATCATCATCATCTTCTGCTGCTGGCGGTCGCCCGTCGACGGGGTCAAGGACGACTGCAATGCCATGGTTAACGCCATCGCGATCGGCAGTATGTTCAAGCCGAAACCGAGCTGCCCCCGGAAAAGATTCTCGGGCGACGACAAATCGTTGATCCACAGGAACGGGGCGTTGCGCAGCTCGACTGCCGAACGCAACACTGTGAAGAGCGCGAAGAATATAGGCAACTGTATCAGCATCGGGAGACAGCTCGCCAACGGGTTCACCTTATTCTCGCCGTAGATCCTCATCGTCTCCGCGCGGAGTTTCTCCGGATCGTCCTTGTGCTTTGCCTGGACCTCCTTTAACATGGGCTGGATCTCAGCCATCTTGCGCATGCTCTCCGCATTTCGCTTGTTCACGGGATAGAGCAGCAAGCGCACAAGCACCGTGAGCAGGATGATGGCTATGCCGTAATTGGGCACAAGCTTGTATAGAAAGTTGAGCAGATCAAGAAGCGCGCGGCAGAAAATCGCCCACGTTCCGAAGTTCATGATTTCCGTGTACATGGGGCCGAGCTTGCGCAGCTCCGACATCTTGCGCGGTCCGATGAAGAGCGAGTACGTCTGCTCCAGCGAACCCCCCGGCTCCACTACCTGTTCTTTGGAAACGAGCGCAGCCGACACCTGTTTTATGCTCAGCGAGCCGGCTGGAGCCGCCGCGTCGCGCAGCGCCCGCGTCTCGAAAGCAGGGCTCGGGGTTCCGGGCGTAAGAACCTGCACGAAAAAGCGCCCGCGCGCCGTGAGCCAGTATGTCTCGGCGTTGTGAGTCGCCGCAGCCGTGACAGGCGCCGTCGGCGATACCTTCGCCACACTGCAACCGCCACCCGTCGTCCCGAACTGGCTGCCAAAACCCTTGTTCTTCGTGTTGCGGTTTATCTCCACAACGTCGCGCTTGCCATTCTCGCTGGCATAGACGTTCACCGCCAAATCCGCATCGGTGGAATTTTCGTCATTCAACACCATCGGCCCGAGAGCCACTTTGTGGCTGGGTATCGACACCGCCACATCCGTGTCGTTGCGCAGCGCATCGCTCACCGCAATATTGTAGCCGTTTGTTAAAAACACGCGGCGCTCGAACTTCAGCCCCGTGCCGGAATCGGCAGTTATAAGCGCCGACCGGGCGTCATCCAAGACCTCTATTTCAAAATCGGCCTCTTTCCCAAGCCCGGCTATGCCCTCGATAGACATGGAGGGCGAATCGCTGAAATTTAGTTTAACCAGTCCGTCTGACGGATCGACCGTGGAATTGTATCCTAGTAGGGTCGCGTCTTTGATGCCGCCACCCTTTGAGGTTAGCGTGACGACGGAGACTTCATTGCTGAGAGTGAACCTGCGCTCGGGCAGAGCCGACGCTGGCGGGGTGACCGGGACATCCGGCTCCGTGGAAGGCAACTGCGTTTCGGTCGCGGTAATGAATGCATCGCCGGGAGGCAGCGCTGTTGGCGCGTTGGTGACGGCCTGGGCCTGCGGCAGTGGGTGCGTCCTACGGTATTCCGTCATGCGCTTGGCATCCTGGTTCATCACGTACAGTGAGGCGAAAAGCGCCACCACCAGAATGCCTACAATGATTTTCTCTTGTTTGTTCATGCTTTCTTTTTTCTGAAAAACCCCGGCCATTCGAGCGGCACCGGATCATAGCCGGACGATCCGAACGGACGGCACCTTAGCAAACGACGCACAGTCAGCCAGCTTCCCCTGGTAAACCCGTATTTCTCAAACGCTTCAATTCCGTAATTCGAGCATGTAGGCTCGAACCGGCATGTTGCCCCGAGATGCGGAGAGAGGACGATCTTGTATGCCCTTATCAATAAAATTGCAATCTGCTTCACTGGCCTCCAACCCCGTAGATACCAAGCTTCCGGCAAATACAATGCAACTCGCGCTGCACATCCGGCTGCTTCATTGAGAGGATCCTCCGCCGTGCCAGGACGACCATGTCCCACGGCTCCCCGCTGAACCCCTCCTGCAACAGCCTGAACGACTCCCTGATAAGCCGCTTAGCCCTGTTGCGGTCGGTGGCGTCGCGAAATGTCTTCTTCGTGACCACCACGCCAAGCCTCCGGCCACAGCCGTCGCCCCGGGCCACCCACACCACCAAAGCCTTGCCGGCTATCTCCCCTCCCCCGGCGAAAACCTTCTGGAAAAGGGAGTGCGATGGAAGCCGCCGGGCTCTTGGAAAAGCGAAACTACGACGCGGAGCAGCTCTTCTCTCCCCCGCTTCGCATGCTTCGATCGAAACCGGTGGAACTCCGGGCATTTACGCCTGGACGAGTTTAGCCCGGCCTTTTTGACGACGACGGCGTAAGACCTTGCGGCCGCCGACTGTGGCCATACGTGCGCGGAACCCGACTTTGCGGACGCGCTTGATTTTAGACGGTTGGTAAAGCTGCTTCATTTTGTCTCCACTTGAGTTGCGTGCGCATGCGCACTTCGATTTATTCCTTAAAGGAGGGTGAATTTACATAAAAAGAGCCGAAAAGTCAACTAGGTTTCGAACCGTAATCCTTCTCCACTTCAGTTAATGCCTGAATTGCGCTGATATTGCCCGCGCGGCATCGCGCGGCGACGCGGCTTTAGAGAAAGCCGAGACCACCGCGAGACCGTCTGCCCCCGCCGCCATTATCGAAGGGGCGCGTTCTATGGTCACGCCGCCGATCGCGACGGCCGGCCAATCGGCAAGCTCGCGGCGTATGCGGGCAAATCCATCAAGCCCCATCTCAGGGGCGGCGTCAGCCTTCGTTTTGGTCGCATCGAAAACTGGCCCGATGCCGACGTAGTCAACCACGCCATGCGGCGGCATCGCCTTGGCTTCCTTCATGTTCGTTATGGATAGGCCTATGGTCATATTTTTTCCAACAATGCGACGCACGGCCTCCGCAGGCATGTCGCTCTGGCCCACATGGACGCCGTCGGCCTCCAAGGCAAGGGCGAGATCGGCATAGTCGTTAATTATAAACGGAACTTTGCGTGCGCGCAGCATACCGCGCAAACGAAGCGCACGCTCATACATCACGCGGCGGTTAGATTCGGTGTCCCGGTACTGCACTAGCGTCACTCCGCCAGAGACAGCCTCCTCGACCGACTCGACAAAATCGCCCACATAACGCGAAGGATCGTCGGTCACGAGATAAACCAGATAGTCCTCGCGCCTTATCATACGGCAACCTTTCCACGAGCTATAAGCTCTTCTGCATCAACGGCATCGAGAGCGTCTAGCAACGCGATCTGGAACGAGCCGGGACGAGTGGCCTTCTCCGCGGCCATATCCCCCGCCACGGCCATCACAAGCGCCGTCGCCACGGCCACCGAATGCATGTCATCGGAAAGTGTTGCAAGAGCCGCGCAAATCGCGCCCTGCGCGCACCCGACGCCAGTAACGCGTGTCATAAGCGGCGATCCATTTGAAATTGAGATAACTGGTTTGCCCTTTGCGACAGCAATATCCACAGGTCCGGTAACAAGCACGGCGGCTCCGGTCTCTTCAGCCAGCATCGATGCCGCCTCGCGAGCCTCATCAACGGCGGCTGTGCTGTCAACACCGCGTCCCGACGCCTTAAATCCGGCCAAGGCGATTATCTCCGAAGCATTTCCGCGTATGAGAGCTGGCTTTTTCATCTTTAGTTCATTTGCCAGGCTCGTTCGCAGAGAGAGCGCCCCCACAGCCACGGGATCCAGCACCCACGGACGCCCCGCGCCGTTCGCGGAATCCACCGCGGCGCGCATCGCCTCCGCCTGCGGTTCGGTGATAGTGCCAACGTTTACAAGCAGCGCACTGGCAACGGCCGCAAACTGCCTAGCCTCTTCCTTGTCTGGGATCATCGCCGGCGCCGCGCCAACGGCTAGCAGGCAATTAGCGGTATAGCTCGTAACAACGTCGTTGGTCATGCAATGAACTAGCGGCTCTTCCTCCCGGAGGTGGGTAAGCATGGCTCCGGCTTCTTCGATAAATTCTCTGGATTTTTTCATGCCCATCATTCTACATGCAGACGCCGATCCGCGACAACATGAAACTCATAATCAGACAGCTCTGGGCGCATCTCGGTTTTGCCGCCGACTTCTTCTGTCGCCTTTGCGTCGGTGTTGTGCGCCTGCATTCCCACCATGCCACGTGCGGTTATTGTACTTACATGAAAACGCGGGATTACGGGTGCATCTCTGTCCTGCCCCAGATTTTGGACCCGTCCCATTGTTTCCCCGCGCACCCAAGGCTTCTGCAAACAACTCGCGGCGAGGGAAGGCGGTATTCCGCCGGGTGCAAGCGAAACGCCGAGGCTGTCGGCGTAAGGAGGGCCTGCGGGCAAGGTACTGCCCGCAGGAAGTGAGTAAA
>JALHHX010000157.1 GCA_022837245.1 Lentisphaerota bacterium | reverse complement strand
CTGTCCTTTGTTTGCCGAATCTGTCGATTGGCTTTCTTGATGACGCCCTTGAGTGGTACGGACGCGATTGTCACAAGTTCCCTTCCGCAACACGGAGGTAAATCACCGAGTACAATCCGTTCTGGAGTCTCTCCGGTCACATAACCCAAGCCCTTCCATTTTTGCCAAGCCGCTTCAATCTTGGCCATGTAGTCAGGGTTGTCCAGTTTGTTGTCTTCAAGGCATTTCAGTTCAGCCACGATCTTCTGTTGGTGAAGGACGTAGTCGGCATTCTCGAACGACGGACTGGCCTCGATCTCGTTCTTGAGGACAACACCTCCGATCGACTCAACAAAGCCGTCGAAGGCAGGCTCAATGCGGATGTGATCGTTCATCGTTTTGGGCTTCCGGTTGGCTGAAAACAGCGCTGTCGAGCAATCCGATGGATTGGCCCGATAACAGAACGGCGAACGCAATCTGCTGCCACTGGGTGAACTTCCAAAAAGCGCGCAACAGGGGGGGACAAACGGTAGTATTGCCGAACGAACAATCTGCCCAAATTACTCTGGAGAAGCACCTTGTCACGGTAGTGACGCAAGTCACGGACCTCATCTGATGCGCTTCCGCAACAGGCAGTTGCAATGAAACAGTTGCTTGATGTGCTTTGCTCGGTTACGCGTTCGGAAGTCGGAGGCACGAAGCCCTCTGGAAACTGGACGTTCTTGCGACGTGAGCCGTGGAACCGTGCATTGATAACGTTACATGTCGTGAAGTCAGCAGTGTCGATTTCAGCATTAGTAAAATCCGCCCCGTACAGACTTGCGCCGCTGAAGGATCGGGGATGCAGTAGGTGGCTATTTTTTAAGTTTGCGGAGGAACAGCTTGCATCGGTGAAGTCACAATCCTCGATGAACGAGTGCTCGAAGCACACCTGTTCGAGATTGGCACCCGTGAAATCCGAACCTTTGAATGAAACTGGTACGTGCGTTTTCGATTTCTTCTTGCTGATTTCGACACGATGCACGCCAAAGATGGCTGTGCACAGGTTGCATCGACGGAAACTACAGTTCTCAAATCTGTCGCGTCGTGGAAAGTAGTCTACCTGCCCTTCGTATTCGAGAAGCGGCGAGAACAAGATCCCTTCCATGATCGAGTCAGAGAAGTCGACTTCGGTCGCTGAGATGTTTGAGAGGGAAGACCCTCGAAAATCGGATGCTCGGAATGCGACACTTGTCAGCTTGCAGCCGTCGAAAGTACACTCTTTAAATACGCAGTTCTCAAATACAGCGTCGGCAAACGAGGCAGCCGTGAAGTCGACTTTAGTGAACGTGCTACTCCGGCATACGACGGAATCGAGGTTCGCTCTGGTGAGGTCGACGGATTGAAGGCTGGCATGACTGAGGTCGGCTCCGGTGAGTATCGCTCCTTTGAGTGACAGGTTGCTTAGTTGTAGCCCTTGAAGATTGGTTTCCGCGAGTTCGACTCCCTTCCGCCGAACATGCTCGTCAATAGTACACCAGGTATCCGTTCCGTTTCTGCGCTTAACGGTCTCAATACCCTTCTGTGTGTCGGCGTCGGCCGTACCGAGGAAAAGCGACTCTTCCCCATGAAGCAGGCGCTTGTCATACTCGGTCCTCTTTTCTGGATTTGAGAGGATTTCGTATGCTCTGGTGACAAGCTTGAAGTCATCTCCGTTGTCGGATGAGTTGCGATCTGGATGGAGTTTGGCGGCAAGAGCGCGATAAGCGCTCTTGATCACCTCCGGAGAAGCGCTGGTGGATATTTCGAGAATGTCATAAAGTGTTCTGGCCATAGTCATCGCCTCCCGTCAGACAGCAGCTTCTTATCGGCGGTGTCTTTCCTAGATTCCTTTGGTATGTCCTGAAACCCGGCGAAAGGCGGGGGTGGAGGCTCGGATGATCTCTCCTTCTTGGTCTTTTCGCCAGTAGACGCCGATCTGGTGATTCCGGCCCAAACAGCTCCCACGACAGAGATGAGGATCATCATGGGAATGAAACCACCGCCGTGCCGCCAGCCGAGCGAAGCTCCAATGACGGCATACACGAGAAAGAGTCCGCCACAGGCAATGACGGCAACGACATACTTCATTTCGACCTCCATTCGTTTCAACAACTCACAGGCGGGAATGATGACGGCGGCGAGAATCAGCCAGCCAACAGCATTGATGACCCACCCAGTGCCCCAAGACACGTCGCCCGCCAAGATTCGCGCAGTACTGATCAGCGCAATCCCGACAGCACATGCAACGGCGGACAGAAGCAATATGGTCTTCTTCTCTGTCATTTTCTCAAGCCCAACATAGTAATGAGGATCAAAAATAGCAACGAAAATTGTTGCCTTTTTGTCTCTCTAGATCAATTCTTCTATTGACACTCAATGACTTGTAATGATATTTTGATCCATAGCAAGTAAAATAAGGATCAATGCTATGGATCAATCCTCGTTTCAAGTGACTGCACCAAACGACCCCGATCCCCAGTGGCCGGAGGGCTACATTACGGTATTGCGAGAGGCAGGGGCAAAGGAAAAGCATATCCCGTACTGCCTTGGCTGGGTGAGGCAGTTCTTTGCGCTTTTCCCTGACCGTCCTCGAGGATATCTGGGCCGAACCGAGATCGAGACCTTCCTGTCGGAAACCGCAAGACATCCGAGGATCAGCAACTGGCAGATCCAACAAGCCCGCGATGCGCTGGAACTCTATTTCACGAATTTTCGAGGCATATCGCTGGATCCGCGTGAACCTGAGTCTGATACTAACCATACTAACGAGCCTTCCTATAACAGCACACAAAATCTAAACCAAGACAAAATATACACGATGACGGATGCAGACGTCAAGGGCAAAGAAACACGTGATGGGAGTGAAAACAAAATAGCGATTGCTCAACGTTTAGCGGGGAAAGAGTCGAGTCAAGGCCGTGAGACGAACGGGGGAGAAGATTCAAGAGAAAGGGCCATCCCCTTCAAAAAAACGGGCCTCTGCAACTGGGAGGTGTTGGAAGAAAGGCTAAAGGATGTCTTGCGGATTGAACATTATGCATACACTACAGAGCAAAGCTATATAGGTTGGATTAAGCGCTTTGTGGCGTTTCACGAGTGGCGAAAACCGTCCGCTTTGAGCGCAGATGACGTGAATGCATTCCTCAAGCACCTAGCCAGAGATGCACAGGTTGCCTCCTCCACCCAAAACCAGGCACTGAACGCCGTGGTGTTCCTGTATCGCAAGGTCATTAAGAAAGAGATAGGCGATTTCAGCGATTTCCCGCGCGCCCGACGAGGACTGAGGCTGCCTGTGGTAGCCAGCCGCGAGGAAATTAAGGCCGTCTTGAAACGGCTGGAAGGGCGCGAAAAATTGATCGGTCATCTGCTGTACGGCACGGGTATGCGTGTCAATGAATGCATCAAGATGCGAGTGCAAGACGTAAACTTCGACCAGCACTGCATCATCGTCCGAAGCGGTAAAGGTGACAAGGATCGCTACGTGCCGTTGCCCAAGTCGCTGGAGCCAGATTTGCACGAATGGCTCAAGCGTCGAATAGCCCTTTATGAATCCGACAAAGCACAGAACATGCACGAAGTGGAGGTGCCCTTCGCGCTCGCGAGAAAATACCCTCATGCGCCATACGAATGGGGCTGGCAGTATGTTTTTCCCGCTGACAACTTCTCGACCGATCCGCGCAGCGGCCACGTCAGAAGGCATCACCTCGACGACCAGAAAATTCAGCGGGCTGTGAAGGTTGCAGTCCGACAGGCTGGTTTGACGATCCGCTTTACACCACACTGCTTCCGGCACAGCTTTGCAACGCACCTGCTCGAAGCCGGACAGGACATCCGCACCGTTCAGGCGCTCCTCGGCCATGCCAACGTCGAAACCACGATGATCTACACCCATGTGCTCAACAAAGGGCCCATGGGTGTTGTCAGCCCAGTGGATACGCTCTAATTTCCCCCTAACACCAGTAAAGGTTTTAGGTTTTAGGCCCTAGGCCTTAGCTCTTTGGCAGGCGAGTCGCTTCGATCACCCTGCCGCCCCCTATCACCTTCCCCCTATCACCTTCCACCTATCACCTAGCACCTATCACCTCCCCCACCCCTACCCCATGATCATTCTTGGCATCGAAACATCTTGCGACGAAACATCTGCCGCCGTCGTTAAAAACGGCCGCGATGTCCTTTCAAACATCGTTCATACACAACTTCAGCATCGTCCATTTGGTGGCGTGGTTCCCGAAATCGCTTCGCGTTGCCACATCCAACTCTTGCCGGATATCATCCGGCAAGCCGTCACCAGCGCAAACATCGACTGGTGGGCGGGCCACGTCGAGAACGAGGTCGGAAAGAACTTCGGCCGCCTGCTCCAGCTCTACGGCGTCCACAAGGCCCAGATCGAGGCCCGCCGCAAGGGCCTCTCCACCCAGCGCCGGACGCTCGCCGACGGCAGCGTCAAGCTCGTGATCGGAGGTGTCGCATGAGTTCGAAGACCATCGAAGTCGTCGTCGCACCGGACGGCACCATCAAGATCGACGCCATCGGCTTCACCGGCCCGGACTGCGAGAAGGCCACGGCGTTCCTGGAGAAGGCGCTGGGCCGCCGCAGGACCCGCGTCGACAAGGCCGAGCGCCACCGCTACCTGCGTCCCGTCCAGCGGATCGGAGCGTAGGCATGGCGACGCACGAGATCATCTTCCAGACCGACGGCACGGGCCGGTGCCTCTACACCGAGGCCATCGACCTGTCCGCCGTGGGGCGGCTCGCCGTCGCGCGGGCCACCACCATCGAGTTCGACGCCGCCGCGCAGCGCTGGGTCGTGCGCACCCCGGAGGGCGTCGAACGCTTCCGCCATGCCCGCCGCGAGGCGTGTGTCGCCTGGGAGCATGCCGCCCTCGAAGCGGCAGAGACCCATAAACACGAATCCCATCATCAACAAGGAGAACCAGACCATGACTGAACTGCCCAAAATCGAGCTGTGGTGCCACGAGGGCCGCAGCGACAAGATCTACTGCGTAACCGTGGAGGAGTCCGGCGGCGGCTACGTCGTCAACTTCGCGTACGGACGCCGGGGCGCCGCCCTCAACACCGGGACGAAGACCTCGGCCCCGGTGTCGCATGCCGAGGCCGTGGCGATCTACCTGAAGCTCGTGGAATCGAAGATCGCCAAGGG
>JALHHX010000156.1 GCA_022837245.1 Lentisphaerota bacterium | reverse complement strand
GCCGCCATTCCGATTTCGTACCTAACGGGAGTCGCCTACACCAATCGCTTCGGTTTCCAGCCCGAATCACAGCCCGTCATGCAATCGGTTTTCAACGAGGCCACTCCGCTGTGGGTATCCATCGCGGCGGCGATAGTCATGATCGCGGTCACGCCGCTTGCTGAAGAGATCATGTACCGCGGTGTACTAGTGTCAGTGTTGCGACAACGCCTCGGGACCGTCGCCGCCGTCCTTATCTCGGCGCTTTTCTTCTCGTTGCTCCACATGCATCTGCCTGCAGCCCCCGCGCTGTTTTTCGTCGGTGCCATGCTGGCTGTCGCCTACATCGGCTCCGGCTCCATCCTGCTCGCGACGGCGATGCACGGCGCATTCAACGCCGTCAACCTCGGTATCTCCGCGATTTTGTTTTAGCTTGCACTAGCGCCGCGAATAGAATAGCATCAGAACCCGTATGTCCTTTCATTATTACCTTGAAATGCTGAAAATGCCTTTTGTGGGAAAAGGGCGAAAAGTGACTTTCACAGTCGCGGCGGCGGCGCTCGCCGTTTTCCTTCTCGTGGTTTTCGTTGGCAAATCAGGCGACCTCGACAAGCTGGCCGTCACGCTTAAATCCGCATTCGACCGGCCGTGGTATCTGGCCGGAGGAGTGGCCATGTTCAGCCTTTCGCTGCTATGCGGCATGATACGCTGGTACATCCTGCTGCGCACTCTGAAGCTCCCCATAACCTTTGGCGAGACGTTCCGCCTCTATGCAACGGGGCATTTCTTCAACGTGCTGGGGCCCGGCGCCACCGGCGGCGATTTCGTCAAGGGTGCCTGGATAGCCATCAAATGCCCGGGACGCCGTACGCAGGCCGTTACTTCAATAGCGGCCGAACGGCTCATCGGGTTCTTCGCAATGATCATCTTCGTATCCACTATCTCGCTGTTTCGCAAGGATTTCTTTTACGACAAGCCGGTACTCACGCTCCTCATCCACATCGTCTATTCAGTTTTGGTCGGATGCATAGTACTCATGCTGCTGCTGACGGTCATTGACTGGGGCACGCTTTCAAGCCGCGTCCATCCGAAAAAAGGCGGTATGGCAGAGAAGACGCTGGAAGCGATGCTCAACATCTGGAAGACGTTCCGCGTTTGCCTAACCCACCCCTCGGCAACGTTGGGGGCGATCGCGCTATCCTTCGCCAACCACGTAATAGACGTGTTATGCTACTTCCTGTTGAGCAGATCCGTCGCCATGACGCTCCCGCTTCGCGACCTGTTCGTGATATCGCCTATATCGAACGCGGTCGCGGCTCTGCCCGTAACCCCAGGCGGCGCGGGCGTGCGTGAAAATATGCTTCAGGTAATGATGGACTCGGTCGGAGTTTCCCGCACACAATCGACGGCACTAGGCCTTCTGATGTTCGGGGCGATCATATTCTGGGCGGTCGTATCAGGCACAATAATGGTGTCCGGACTTGCTTTGACTAAGAAGAAACCCTTTGGCCCATCCTCCGACACGATGGAATGCGCCCCTTGAAATGGCGCATGGCAGGCGAGTCTAGCCTGCGGCTGCTGTGACTGCGGCAGGGTCGACGACGGCGAGGTTGCCCACTGCGATCAGGGTGAACACCATCACGAAAATCGCGACGGTCTCGACGATGCCGATTGCCGACATGTTGTTGGCGAGTCCAGACCCTGTCTCCGCCTGCGAATCGGCGGCGGCGGCGGCAACGAGTCCTTGGAAATGCGCAGACAGACCCATGGCGATCCCGGAGAAAATGCCGATGATCAGCATCGCAATGCCGCCGCCGGGGCGGAACCCAGCGCTAGTAGCCGTGTTGATCATCACGAACATAACGATCATTCCATAGAGCGTCTGCGTGATAGGCGCGCCGACGTACGAGAGGAGGATGAAAGGCGCCGGTTTGCCCTGCGCGTAGCATTTCTTCCATGCGCCAACTGCGGATGCGCCCGCGCGCCCCGTGCCGAGACCTGAACCGACGGCGCTAAGTCCTAAAGTAATGACCGCGCCCGCTATTCCCAATGCGACATTGATTTCTTCCATTTTATTTTACCTTCCTTTAGATAGAACGCGCCACAAAGCGCTTTTTTGTTTTGTGTTAAATCAAGATACCCGTTGCGGATCATCCGGCGCGTGTGCAACTGCCGGTTCAGAGGCTGTAAAAGGTTTGAATGCGTAGCCGCTCCAAGATACACCCTTGGCTCCTGAGAACTCGAGCGTGTTGAGACGTACCCCGTGTACTAGAATGCTAAGCGCCGCCATGGCTAGATTGAGGCCGTGGCCAAAACCCAGAATCAGAACCAACACTGGAATCTTGAGCAATAGCGGCATATCCATGTTCAGCGCCATTCCGTTGAAATTCTCCGCGAGCTTGACAGAGGCCAGACCTACCGCATAAAGGCGCACGTACGAGATCACGTCGCCTAGGCTGCTCATAATGTTGAGAGGCAACATGGCGAGGCTGATGCCCTGCGTCTTGAGTTCAGATTTGTCCAACATGAAAAAGAATATTAGGGCTATCGACACGACGAGCATGTACGGCCCCCACGAGGGATATGTGAACTTTGACGGATCCATGACGATTGCGCACACGATAAAATACATGCTCCACACGACACCAACCCAGCCGATCTCCGCCAGCATTTTTTTGGAAGGCCAGAGAGTCATGGCGTTCCAGATGCGCGCTATGCTCAGATGCACCGCCCCGATTGTGAAGCATAAACGCATCATGTAGTCCTGGTCCCCTAGAAACGCCACAGATTCCTGCAGGAATGTCGGGATGTACTTCTGATCTATTCCGAAAAATGTCGTCCCGAAGACGGTGCCGCTCAGCAGGCCGTATAAAATCGTGCTGCCAGAGAAAAAATAGAGCAGCTTAATCCACGAGCTAACAAGTAAAGAAGGGGCATTGCCCGTCGCTGCCGTTTGCGCCTTGCTCTTGCGGTGCAAGTAAAACGTCAATCCCATTATGATGGCGCCGTAGCCCGCGTCGCCCACGAGCATGGCGAAGAAAATCGAGAAAAAGAAGAAAAACGGCACGCTTACGTCCGATTCTGTGTAGCCCGGCGTGATGCCAAGCGCTTTGAATAGCGCCAACACAGGGCGGAAAATTTTTGGAGGTTCCAGCTTCGTGGGAGGAGTCTCATCAGGGAGGGGATCGCGAAGCGCTATTCCCCAGCCGTTGTCCTTTGCGGCGGCAACAGCGTCGTCTTCGCGGCGTGCGTCTATGAACCCGGTCATATAAGCCACGGCACCAGATTTCGGCATGTTGTCGGAAACCGAAACGTAGTCGCCGGCCTCTATCCGCTTGGCGAGCTCCGCTTTGATTTCATCAATGCTATCGTTGCAGGCTGCAAGCCTGTCGGCGGCCTGCTTCATTGTGTCCAGCGCGGCTTTGTATTCCGCTTCCACCTCCGAGAGTCTCGTGCGCGGCATGGCAACGAACGTCGCCCCCTCTGGAACCTCTGTGCCGACGGCCACGCCGTATTTGCCGTTTTTCCCATGGCCGACGATATGCACATAGCCGTTTTCGGGCACGGGAACCTCGGCCTTCTCCGCCATGGTGAAAAGTTTCACGGGTAGACCCTCGCGGCCAAGCTTCGCCGCCGCCTCCAAATCGAAATCGCCCCAACCTGCGTAATCCGCGATCTCGCGTGCGAGCTCCAGACTCCTGGCCTTGGCAATCGCAAAATGATCGGCGTCGCGGTTGACCACGCCAACTATGGTCATGTCGTTTTCAGATGATAACGGCGACTCTTTGATAGTGAGCTGCTGCCAGTCGCCTTTGCCAGCCGCGGTTCCCACAACCATGATGGCCCGCTTGGCGTTTTCCACGGCATTTTGGGCGGCGATGACACCTGCGGAATCGCGTATGCGCTCCTCTACGTGCAAGATCCCGAGCTTGGCCAGTTCGGACAGCGCGCGCCGTTTTTCTCGTTCGACGCAAAGCAGCGTCACATGTTTCATCGTCACGATCATGCCGCATCCTCCTCGTCGTGCACCGGAGCCGGTTCGCCGCCCTTGTCGCGGCTTTTCGCGATCTTGCCGCGCGCCACCGCGGACGTCTGTTCGTCCGCGAGCACGATCCCAATGACGCGGATGTTCTCCTTGCATTCGGGGATTTTGACCTTCTCGAAAAGGTTCACGCGTTGCGACGTCGTCCGCAGCTCTTCCTCAATAAGTAAAATCTGCTGCTCCAACACACGTTTCTCGGCATCGGTGGCCATTAGCTTTTCCGCGGCGGCGGCGGCGTCGTCAACCCAAGGCGGAGTTGCAAACAAATCGATCTCGCCGCGATGAGTTTCAACGCCCTTGAAAACGGGAATAGTCACACCTGCTATATTGCCGTTTCCCACATTGACACGATCCAGAACAACCGGGATGTCGACGCTTTCGTCGGCCAGCAGGCCGAGCCAACCAGAGAGAGATGCGATCAGGGCGTTCATAGTCTTGGCAAGCTCGTCGGCGCGGGAGCGCATGCCCGCGACCTCAAGCTGCAACTGCTGCTTTTTGAGCTGCAACATCGGCAGGAAGCGCTCGAAGCGCGCAAGCGCGTCCTTCTGCGCCTTTAACTCCGTTTTTGTCAGCTTGACTTTTGCCATTTTCCTGTGTTCTCCGGCTCAATTGCCGAGCCCGCTACGCGCGCCTGCCCACCCAGAATTTATTGATGATCTCCGACCTGATGCCGGTTTCCATCGGCTCGAAGCAATCTGCAAGGATTTCCCAGCCGAGATCAAGCGCTCGCTCAAGCGGTATGTTAACCGAAATGTCCATCATCTCTTTCTCGAAACGGTCGCCGTATTTGAGAAGTTTGAGATCCCACTCACTCATGCGGAAGCCCATCGACTGCTTCTCGACTGTCGAACGGTACTGCGAGTATAGCTGGATCATGGTGTCCATGATCGTGCGGTGGTCTTCGCGCGTGGTTTTGTTGACGTTCTGCTTAAGGCGAGAGAGAGACCCGAACGGCTCGATGCGGCCGTCGCGCAGATAAAACTGCCCTTCCGTGATGTAGCCCGTGTTGTCGGGGACTGGATGCGTCACGTCGTCGCCAGGCATCGTCGTCACAGCCAGAATCGTGATCGAGCCGGCTCCTTCGAAGTCGACCGCCTTCTCGTAGCGCGACGCAAGCTGGGAATACAGGTCTCCGGGGTATCCGCGGTTTGACGGGA
>JALHHX010000155.1 GCA_022837245.1 Lentisphaerota bacterium | reverse complement strand
GTCGATGAGCCGCAGCACCTCGTTGTCGTATGTAGTGCCGAAATCTCCGCGGTACTTGCGGTGCTCCACATCGCCAGCATGGACACATACGACGACCTCCACCCTGTCGCCCAGCTTCTGCATCATCCGGATCTTCACGTCGGGGTCGAACCCCGGCAGGACGCGCTCCGCATGCAGATCCTGGAACAGCTTTCCGCCGACCTCCATGTAGAGTTTGCCGAAACGATCCGCACGCCTCAGAATCTCCGCGCTCTGCTTTTCAATGTAAAGCGCGTTGTCAAAACCGGTTTTATTTATTTCCATATCACCATCCGGGAAGTTGTCCGTCGGCCTCGCCCCCCGCAATGGGTGTGGCGTCCGTTCCCCCGGGGGGGGCCGCGTTCCCTTCCTTGATCTCCTCGAACACGGGGAGCAGCTCAGACATGTCGACGCGGAGCGAGGACTTTTTCTTCAGCGCCTCATTGGCCAAGTAGTTCGCCTTCGTCATGGCGCGCGGATCCCCCGCCCCGTGCACGTAGCTGAAGACAGCCGCGTTGAATAGCTGTTCTCCGTGCTCCACGACTCCGATCTGCCGACCGGCCGGCCGGCGCTCGAGAAGGAGTCCCACGAGGTTCATCCAGTCCCCCACTGTAAGCGACTCGACTGGAATCTTCCTATTCATAGGCAACATGAGGTTCTTACCGTCGCTGCTCACGCCCATGATGTCAAAATTCCTGTATCCCCTGCGCAGCTGGCCGTTACGGCGCAAATCGTCGAATATAAACTCATGTAGGGACTTGATCCTGGCTAGGCGCTCAAGGGTCCATTTGAGCTCGGCCCGACCTTCTTCGGTCGTCAACTCGTTCTGCATGCGGTTCATTTCCGCTATGATGCGGTCGTATTCAAACGAGTCGACCATTTCCTTTTTCTTGCCAAAAACAGTTCTTACGCGTTCGATCTCACCGTCCGAAATTGCTTTTGCCCTGGCCTCCGCCACGCGTTTCTCTCTTTCCTCCTTTTCCAGTGCGGCCGCCTTTTCCATCTCCAGCTGCTGGCGTTTGCGCTCGGCTATGAGCTTCTCACCAGCAAGCGAAACTTGCACGATACCGCGTTTCATGCCCTTGAGCGTGTTGTCCGCCGCCGATATGAGACTGTTCATTTCATCGATTTTGCTAAGCCTTGCTTCGCGAGCTTCTGCGCGGGCTTTAAGTTCGGCGGAGATCGCTTCTGGTGACGCGCCAGCTTTGACTTCTGCGAATACTGCTAGTGGCTCAGCCACGATTGCCTCGCATCTACGCAGCGCAGCGCGGATGCTCCTGGCGCCCGGATACACGTATTCCTCCGCTGCGGCGATCAGCGGGTCGGCAGGTTCTGCCGGAGTCTCCTCGACAGGGGTTTCTTCAACTGGTGCTTCTTCGACCGGCGTCTCTTCCTCTTGCGCCACCTCGGCTACGGCTCCTTCCTCTGCAACAGCGGGTTCCGACCCTTCCACCGGTGCAGCGGCATCGCCTTCCACTGACGCAGCATCCACGGCAACACTTGTTGCCTGCTCCACTACCTTAGTCGTATCTGCTGGAGCAGGTTCCGGGACAGGCTCGGGCTTGGGAGGTGGCGGCGGCTCAAGATCCGGGATAATAATATCCGTACCAGTGGCCTCCTTATAGACTTTTCCAAGATCAGCCATCACTTCCTGCATCGCGGTGTCTTTAGCAACCATTCTCTGCAAGCAAGCAGCCATTTCGCCATCCAGTGAAGTATAACTCTCCTCCTCGCGCTGCAATTTGGCGAAATTATCTTTGGCGATTTTGTCGGCTTTGATATTTTTTGCAAGCAAAAATATCCCAATACCGACAGCTCCAACGATAAGCACTACGAAGAAAACCAGACCCGCCACAAGCGCCACCTTGGCCGGGTTCCCCGATGGTTTTTCCTTCACGCCGGGCTGCATGCCGCTCTGCGTTGTCGCGACATTCATCATGGCGGATGGATTATGCTGCCCATACGCGGCGGAATACGCCGCCTGAGACTCGACAGCGCCCTTCTGCACGACGAACTTCTTGCCCTGTTTGCCCTTCGGCCTCGAATCTTCCTCGACGGGCACCACGCCCTCCATGGCGCCCGTGACGAATCCTGTCGGCATCGAAGTCTTGCGCGCGAACTCCCGCGGCAACGGCCCCTGCTTGCGGATCGCGGAGATCGGCCCGAGGTAGTTCTTGATGTCGTTGATGAGCGACCCATAGTTTGGATAGCGCATGAAAAGGTCATTGTACATCATGCGGCCGATAATGCGAGCGGCCTCCGGCTCGATGTCGGGCCGGATCTGGTCAAGTGGCACCGGGGGTCCGGCGAACCGGGCCTTTATCACGGCCACCGCGTCCTCGCCCTCGTAAGGGGGCTCGCCGGCTATGGCGTGGTAAAGCGTGGCGCCTAGGCTGTAGATATCGCTTCGCGCGCTGTTTTTCTTCTTCTGCACTTTCTCAGGCGCTATGTAATATGGCGTGCCCCACAGCTCGGTACTCCTCCCCTGCGACGCCATGCTCGCGATCCCGAAATCGATGAGCTTGGAACTCATCTGGTCGTTGAAGAGAATGTTGTCAGGCTTTATGTCTCCATGGAAAAGCCCTGTGCCCTCCGCCGCGCGGAGCCCCTCCGCCACCTCAAGCCCCACGCGCATCACGAAAGCGCAGTCCAGCTTGATTCCGGAGGAAATCATGGACTCCAGCGATTTCCCGGGCACGAACTCCATTTCGAGGTAAGGCACGCCGTGCCACTCCCCGAATGAATATATCTGAGCCACGTGCGGGTGGTTCAGCTTGGCAGCGTTCTGGGCTTCGTTGCGGAAAATGGCGAGTGCCTTCGGATCCGTGCCGAGCGTGTCCTGCATCATCTTCACGGCGACCCTGCGGCCGAGAGAGTCGTCGTTCGCAAGGAACACCGTGCCCATGCCCCCGGCCCCCAGGCGTTTGAGGAGGGTGAAATGATCGAACTTGGCCGGGACGTCGGTCTGCGCGCCGCATGCGGGACAGACGACTTTTGAGAACGACGCGACGGTGCTCGTATCTATATCAGCGCCGCATCCCGAACACTTGGTAACGTTGATGTGCTCGGCACCTGGGATTTCCGTGCCATGAGGGCTGCGAATCCCCTCTGGCGCTTCCCTTGTTTCTTCGTTCATTACAAAACCCTCTTCCAGATCTTCCCTGATTCCTTGACAAAAACTTCTGAATAAAGCATCATTCTTCACCTGATTCCACTCCTCAGGCGTTGAAGTCTTTTTTCTGATTACATCGGGCTTATTATATGCATTCCGTTCTCTTTAGTCTAGACCATATTACAATTTATTCCTACGGAGCCTGCCTGGCGCTCGCGATCGTCCTGAACTACCTCGTGATGACTAGGATCGGCCGCCCGAACGGGTATACGCCTGACTTCGTCTCCACGCTCCTGACCCTCATGATATTGACCGGTCTCATCGGGGCGCGGCTATTCTACGTGATCGAGCATTGGGGAGACTACTCCGGGAATCTACCGAAAATATTCAAAGTGCAGGAAGGCGGGCTCATGTTCTACGGTGGCTTTATCATGGGCGGGATTTCCTTGATGGCATTCTGCCTCGCCCAACGCAAACCGGTAGGCGATGTGCTGGATCTGGTGGTCACGGCGGTCCCGCTGGGGCAGGCAATCGGCAGAGTCGGTTGCTTCCTGCACGGATGCTGCTACGGCAAGCTGTCAGACGCCCCATTGGCCGTGTGCTATCCCAAGGGTTCGGAGCCATGGATACATCAGATTAACGCTGGCATCGATGGTATCACGACAGAATCTCCCCTTTCCCTCCCGGTGCTCCCATCCCAACTCTTCGAAACCGCCCTCACCCTCGTTATTTTCGCGGTTCTGGTGTCACTGTACAAGCACCGCCGCCACCAATGGATCCAGGTTGCCCGCTACATGGTGATGTACGGAGCCGCGCGCTTTCTGGTGGAATTCTCACGTGCCGACCCGCGTTTGCACTTCGGTCCGCTGTCCATAGGCCAAACTATAAGCATCGCCCTCATAATCGGTGGCATCGCAATCATGCTTTACATACGCAATAAACCTGCCAACGTGCCAGTGCATGACGAGCCTCCCGCCGAATAACACACAAGCCGAAGATACGCATTGTCCACCCCCCCCAAGGATTGCCCGCAGGCTGCCGGACAGGCGCGAGCGCCGGATCGTCGAAATCCCGCCCATAGAGCATCTGCGTATAATCATAACACCGCCTGGGATGCGCTCTGTCCCTGAATTGCGACGTGCAAGTCCCTTCGAAAAGCTGCACGGGAGAACCCGCAGTCAAACATTCGGCATGGACGCGGATCCTGCCACGGTGCGGCTCCGCGGCGCGCCGCCGTAATCCCGCGCCATGAAACACCAGATTACAATGGCCGCCCCAGTGCCTTTGCAGCCTGCCACCGGCTCGTGCCATTGTAATCCCGCGCCAGGAACCACCAGATTACAATAACCGCCCCTATGCCTTCCGCAGTCCGCCACTGTAATCCCGCGCCAGGAACCACCAGATTACAATAACCACTTGTGGCGGGGTGGCGACGCTGCCACGGTGCGGCTCCGCGGCGCGCCGCCGTAATCCCGCGCCATGAAACACCGGATTACAATGGCCGTCCCAGTGCCTTCCGCAGTCCGCCACTGTAATCCCGCGCCCTGAAACACCAGATTACAATGGCCGTCACAGTGCCTTCCGCAGTCCGCCACCGGCTCGTGCCATTATAATCCCGCGCCGGGAACCACCAGATTACAATGGCCGTCCCTATGCCTTCCGCAGTCCGCCACTGTAATCCCGCGCCCGGAACCACCAGATTACGGAGCCGCCTATATGCTGAACCTGGCGCAGGATTTATGCGATCTTGTGGCTTGCAACAACCAGATTACGGTGCTGGATTCCGCGGAATTATGTAATCCCGCGCCATGAAACACCAGATTACAATGGCCGCCCCAGTGCCTTTGCAGCCTGCCACCGGCTCGTGCCATTGTAATTTCGCGCCAGGAACCACGGGATTACAATAACCACTTGTGGCAGGGCGCCGCCGTAATCCCGCGCCCTGAAACACCAGATTACAATGGCCGCCCCAGTGCCTTTGCAGTCTGCCACCGGCTCGTGCTATTGTAATCCCGCGCCATGAAACACCAGATTACAATATTGACATTCGAAAGTGGAAAACTTATCATCTCCGTGTTTTTTGGAGTTTATGCCTTAAGAATTCTTGAATAGTTGACTTGAATAAAGGGAACAGAGCCATGGAGTTTTATTCAGCGAGATTGGAACGTGATATTGGCATGATCACCGGCGTGGCCGCCGCAGCCGGCAAGGTGGCGGTCAAAACGGTGGAAGCCGTTGCCGCCGTCGGCAAAGCGGCTGGGAAATGGAGCAATTACCGGCCGCCCCGCCACACGTTGATGCCCTGCCCCGCGGGCGGGGCCGTGCAGGCGCAGTGGGAGAAAGCCCGGCATGGCCGCAGCGTGCTTGAAGCGCTGAAACTGGGCGGCATGCTGCTCAACGTAACGCAGTATGTCGATTCCTCGCCCATTTACGGCAAGGGCAAGCACATCGTGGCGCGCAACCCCGGGGTGAAGGGATGGCTCAGGGACAATTGCAGCGGTGTGACATACAAAACCGCGATATCATACCGCAAGCTGGCTGAAATCACCCGCGCGGCAATATCGCTGCCCGAGTTCATCCCCATTGAATGGGTCATGCCCGGCACTGAAGCCGACGACGAAAAACGGGAGTTGAATCCTGAAAACAAGGCTGTCATGAAACTTAAACGCGGGGAGATCCTGCGCCGGATCCGAGAATGCCGCGGGAAGCTCCGCCGTCTCCTCGACGGCACCGGCAGCGTGAACCAGCTCTTCATGCGTCTCGACAAAGCCACCGGCGGACACCGCCACCGCGTCTATTCCAAAACCGCTCCCGTTTGCAAAACCGCGGAGGAGAGATTGATCGCGTCCATGACCACGTCATTAAAGGACGCCGATTCAATCCCCCCCGGCGAATCCCTGGAACATCTTGATGATTTACTCGAATTGGCTGCGGATTTACAGCGACGGCTCCAGTCCCTCAAGCCGCAACCACTTACCCCACCCCCTCGGAACCTTCCTTAAAACGGCGTGTCCCACCACCCGCCATCCAGTGGATTTTCCTTTTTTGGGGTCTGGCACCATCGCCGACCGAGTCTGGCACCGCCTTTAGCTATTGTAATCTTGTCCACTACCACCAGATTACGGAGCCGCCTATATGCTGAATCTGGCGCAGGATTTATGCAATCTTGCGGCTTGCAACAACCAGATTACGGTGCTGGATTCCGCTGAATTATGTAATCCCGCGCCCGGAACCACCAGATTACAATAACCACTTGTGGCGGGGTGGCGACGCTGCCACGGTGCGGCTCCGCAGCGCGCCGCCGTAATCCCACGCTCGGAACCACCA
>JALHHX010000154.1 GCA_022837245.1 Lentisphaerota bacterium | reverse complement strand
AGAACATACATGATCGGTTGATGCCTGGAATGGCTACCTGAAGTATTTCAAACATACCACCGGCAAAAACGCAGAGTGCCCAAAGAATCAACCGAGCCTTGAAGATCCCTGGCCGTTTCACGAAAGCAAGCATCGCTGTGAACGATACCGCGAAATACGCGACGGAATGGATAAGGTAGTCCTTCCCCAACGCCTTGCTCATTATGGGGCCCGGATCATCCGGGATCGGCATCAGAGAGGTGTAGGTAACGGTGGCGCACACGGCCACAAACGCGAAGACCCTGAGGTGGCGTAGTTCCGGCATCATTTGATTAAAAGGGAGCCCGGGCGCAATCCAGGCTCCCGTGTGTTTTTACACCACGCTAAGCTTACGCCTGAGGTGCTTGGCCGCCGGGCACAGACATGGCGGCGATCTGCTGGAGGAGCTCGTACTTGTTCTTGAAGCTCCTGTCGGCCTCTGCAACCATCTTGTAGGCCCCTTCCGGATCCATCTTCGCGAGCATCTTGAAGCGGTTCTCCATCCCAGCCTGTTCGGCGAAGTTGCGCGTGGGCGGTTTGCTGTCGATCGTGAGCGGGTTCTTGCCTTGCGCCACGTTGTCGGGATTGAAGCGATACAGCGGGAAGTGGCCGCTTTCGACGGCGACCTTCTGGTTGTGCATGCCCGTTTCCATGTTCATTCCGTGGTTGATGCAGTGCGAGTAGGCGATGATTAGCGCGGGGCCGTTGTATGCCTCCGCTTCGTTGAACGCCTTGACCGTCTGCGCGGTGTTGGCGCCCATCGCGACCTGGGCTACGTAAATGTTGCCGTAGGTCATAGATATCATGCCGAGGTCCTTCTTCTGCTGGGGCTTTCCTGCCGAGGCGAATTTCGCAACGGCGCCTAGCGGCGTGGACTTGGAAGCCTGGCCTCCGGTGTTGGAGTAGACTTCTGTGTCGAGCACGAGCACCTTGACCGGCTTGCCCGAAGCGAGCACATGGTCGAGGCCGCCGTAGCCGATGTCGTACGCCCAGCCGTCGCCACCGAGAATCCAGACTGATTTGCGGACTAGGTAGTCGGCCACCGAGAGGAGCTGTTTGCAGATGTCGCACTCTATGCCCTGGAGTTTTTCCTTGAGGGTCGCGACGCGCGCACGCTGCTGCTCGATCTCCTGCGAGGTTTCCTGCTTGGCGTCGCGAATTTCCGTTGCGAGCTTCTTTACTTCCTCCGACGATTGCTCCGCGGCAATGACCTTCTCAATCAGCTCAAGTGCGTAGCTGCCGAACTTCTCCACGGAGAGGTACATGCCGAGACCGAACTGCGCGTTATCCTCGAAGAGGCTGTTGCTCCATGCGGGGCCGCGGCCGTCTTCGCGCTGGCAGTATGGCGTCGTGGGCAGGTTTCCGCCGTAGATTGACGTGCATCCAGTGGCATTTGCGATAAGAGCGCGATCGCCGAGGAGCTGCGTCATGAGCTTGATGTACGGAGTTTCGCCGCAACCACCGCAAGCGCCGGAGAACTCGAAGAGCGGGCGGCAGAGCTGCGAGCCCTTGATCGTGCCGAGGTTAAGCTGCGAGCGGTCGTAGTCGGGAATGCCCATGAAGAACTTGAAGTTCCCGGCTTCCTTCTCGCGAAGCGGGAGCTGGTCGGTCATCTTGATGGCGCCATCGCCCTTGTCCTTCATCGGGCAGGAGTACACGCAGGCGCCGCAACCGATGCAGTCTTCCGGGGCCACCTGTATCGTGAACTTCTTGCCGGCGAATTCCTTCGTCTTGGCATCGGTTGACTTGAACGTCTCAGGGGCGCCTTCCAGTTCCTTGGCGTCGTACACCTTGCCGCGGATAGCCGCGTGCGGGCACACGAGCGAGCAAGTGGTGCACTGGATGCAGACGCTGGGATCCCAGCGCGGAATCTGAGTGGCGACGTTGCGCTTCTCCCACCGGGTTGTGGCAGTGGGCCAAGTGCCATCGTCCGGCATGGCGCTCACCGGCAGGTCGTTGCCCTGTTGCGCGATGATCTTGGAAGTAACCTTCTGGACGAACTCCGGTGCTTCGGCGGGCACGATCGGCGGCATCTTTTTATTGCCAGACGGCTTGGCGGGATATCTGACTTCGAAAACGGCATCGCGCGCGGCGTCGATGGCGTCCCAGTTGCTCTTGACGACATCGTCGCCCTTCTTGCCGTAAGCCTTCTTGGCGTATTTCTTGAGGAGCTCGATCGCCTCTTCGGCCGGGAGGATGTTGGCAATCTTAAAGAACGCGGTCTGCATGATCGTGTTGATGCGGTTGCCCATGCCCATCTTTTCGGCAAGTTCGACGGCGTTGATGACGTAGAACTTGGCCTGCTTGTCGATTATCTTCTGCTCCAGCTCGTCTGGGAGGTTGTCCCAGACCTCTTCGGCGGGGAACGGGCTCGCGAGCAGGAACGTGCCGCCCTTCTTGAGGTTGGCAAGCATGTCGTACTTCTCGACGAACGAGAAGTTGTGGCAGGCGATGAAGTCGGCGTTCGTGCAGAAGTACGGGCTCTGGATCGGCTCCGGGCCGAAGCGGAGGTGCGACACCGTGATGCCGCCGGACTTCTTGGAGTCGTACTCGAAATATCCCTGCGCGAAGTTGTCCGTCTCGTCGCCGATGATTTTGATCGAGTTTTTGTTTGCGCCGACAGTGCCGTCTGAGCCCAGCCCGTAGAACATGCACTCCTTGCGGCCCTTGTGATCCAGCACGAGCGAGCGGTCGAATTCCAGAGAGGAGCCGGAGACGTCGTCGTTTATGCCAACCGTGAAATGCTTCTTGGGCGTGGCTGATTTGGCGTTGTCGAAGACGCTCTTGACCATCGCGGGCGTGAAGTCCTTCGAGCCAAGACCGTAGCGGCCGGCGATCGTGCGCGGGTATTTCTGGAACTTGCTCTTGTCGGCCTCCATCATCTCGCCAATGGCGGTGCGGACGTCCAGATAGAGCGGGTCGCCGATCGAGCCGGGCTCCTTTACGCGGTCGAGCACAGTGATAGTCTTGACAGAGCCGGGGATGGCGGCAGTGAACGCAGATACGCAGAACGGGCGGAAAAGACGGACTTTGACAACGCCGACCTTCTCGCCTTCAGATATGAGCTTGTTGACCGTCTCGTGCACAGTCTCGCCGCCGGAACCCATCACGACGACGATGTGCTCGGCGTCGGGTGCGCCGACGTAATCGAACAACTTGTACTGGCGGCCCGTTAGTTTGGCGAATTTGTCCATGTACTTCTGGACGATGCCGGGCGTCGCTTTGTAGTAGGGGTTGGAAGTCTCGCGGCCTTGGAAATAAACGTCCGGGTTCTGAGCCGTACCGCGCATCCGCGGGCGATCGGGCGTCAGGCCACGGGCGCGCTGGGCGAAGACAAACTTGTCGTCGATCATCTCGCGGATGACGGAGTCCTCGACCTCCTCGATCTTCTGCACCTCATGAGAAGTGCGGAATCCATCGAAGAAATGGACAAACGGAATGCGGCTCTCGAGTGTGGCGGCGTGCGCTATGAGAGCCAGATCCATGACCTCCTGAACGCCGGCCGATGAGAGCATCGCGAAGCCGGTCTGGCGGCACGACATCACGTCGCTGTGGTCGCCGAAAATAGAGAGCCCCTGATACGCGAGCGAGCGGGCCGACACGTGGAAGACGGTCGGAGTGAGCTCTCCCGCTATCTTGTACATGTTGGGGATCATAAGCAACAGGCCTTGCGACGCCGTGAACGTCGTCGAAAGCGCCCCCGTGGTCAGTGCGCCGTGCACAGCGCCCGCTGCGCCGCCTTCGGACTCCATTTCAACCACGTTGGGCACTGTCCCCCAGAGGTTCTGGCGCTTGTGCGCGGACCATTCGTCGTACCATTCGGCCATCGTGGAGGAGGGCGTAATCGGATATATCGCGCAGACTTCGCTGCATTTGTAAGCTATTGTTGCGGCGGCTTCATTGCCGTCGACCATGATTTTTTTGGCCATTCTCTTGTTTTCTCCATTTTTTGGCCGGCTCCGCGAGTTCCCGGGGCCGGCCAAACATTGATTCGTTGTTATTATACCTTGGCGTTCTTGATGTACTCTCGTACCGACTCAAGCTGCCCGGCGGATCCCAGTATCTTGTTTTTACCGGCAATGTATTTGGCGTATTCCGACATGAACACCTTGCCCACGGGGCGGAGGTCGAAATTCTCGGGGTGCTCGATGAAGTGCTCGCGGTGGACACGGCACCAGACGAGGCGGCCGTCGGTGTCGATGTTGATCTTCGTCACGCCCATCTTGCCGGCCTTTGCTATATCCTCCTCCGAGACGCCCTTTGCGCCGGGGAGCTTGCCGCCGGCGGCGTTGATGCGCTGGACTTCGTCCTGAGGCACGGAGCTCGACCCGTGCATTACTAGCGGGAAACGCGGCAGCAGCTCGGCGATTTCCTGAACCACCTCGAAGTGCAGCCCCTGAGTGCCAGAGAACTTGTACGCCCCATGGCTCGTGCCGATCGCGCAAGCGAGAGAATCGCAACCGCTGCGTTTGACGAACTCCACGGCCTGTTTCGGGTCAGTCAGCTTCGCGTCGGCTTCTGACACAGATACGTGCTCTTCCACTCCGCCGAGTTTGCCGAGTTCGGCCTCGACGGAGATCCCCTTGGCGTGCGCGGCGTCGACCACGCGCTTGGTGATCTCAATGTTCTTTTCAAAGGGCTCTGCCGAAGCGTCGATCATAACCGAGCTGTAGAATCCGCTGGCGATGCAGTCCATGCAGGACTCCTCGTCGCCGTGGTCCAGATGAACCGCGAAGATAGCCTTCGGGAAGATCTCGTCCGCCGAGCGGATCATCGCCTCGAGGAGGCGTTTGTCCGTGTAAGAGCGTGCACCCTTTGAAATCTGGATGATAAACGGGGCCCCACTCTCGATGCAACCACGGAAGAGACCCATTATCTGCTCCGCATTGTTGATATTGTAGGCACCGACTGCATATTTGCCGTATGCGTGCTCGAAAAGCATTTTTGTTGAAACTATCATTGGTCAATTCCTTATTTGATTTCCTGCTTCTTATTGGTGAAAGGACGGTTGCCCGCCGTTCGCCCACAAAGCGCCCTACCTCGGGTAACCAATTTCCGGGATATTACCATCCGACGGACTTTTAGTCAATTTGTTTCCTCCGCAACGCATTGACTCATAATTAATGACACCGAAATAACTTTAGAATCTTTTAGGTTGCGTCATAAATGACGACACTGAACAATCGGGAGTTATGAATATGTCC
>JALHHX010000153.1 GCA_022837245.1 Lentisphaerota bacterium | reverse complement strand
CATGAACCACAACGTGAGCGAGCCCGCGGGCAGGTCCTTGGGCGTGCGGAACGAGGTCTGGTACCACATCCAGGTGAGCTGCTCGGGGATCTGCTGCTCGTTGAGCGTGGCGGTGTAGGTCTTGACCTTCTGCCAGCCTTCGGCGTCCTCGGCGACGGCGGCCTTGAACCAGCCGGCGTTTTCGCCCGCGTCCTCCTTGTCGTAGCGGAACATCCACGCGTCGGGGAGCTGGACCACGGGCTTGCGGCCGCCTGTGACGCGCTCGAGGCCGGAGGCCTGGCCGTTGCCCATGAAGCGCTCGACGTAGCCGCGTTTGTACTTGGCGACGGTGTGGAGCTTGGCGTCGAACGCGGCGTCCATGGTGGCGAGCAGGCGGTCGTAGGGCTTCTGGGCCGCGGCGAAGTCGACGCGGTTCACGGCGTCGCGCCAGGCGGCGTAGTTCTTGGCGTTGTCGAGGCCCATCTGGAACATCGCGACGCGCTTGCGGATCATCTCGTCGCCGCCGGCGGCCTTGGCGGCGGCGGCGAGGTCGGCCTGGCAGGCCTTGAGGAGATCGGGCGTCCAGAAGGCGTGGACGCCGTGGAAGCTGCCCGCGTGCACCGGCGTGACGCGGTAGGCTTCGTCGATGCGCTCCCAGTAGGCCTTCAGGTGCGGGCCGGCGGGGCCGCCGAACTTCGTGTAGAAGTCGTCCATCGCGGCGTCCACGTCGAGATCGGCGTCCCACGCCATGCGCGCGACGAGCCAGGTGTGGGGGCCGTAGAGGTGCGGCATGTAGAGGCACTCGATGTTGAGGCCGACGCAGCCCTGTTTCTTGAGCCAGGGGATGTCGTCGCGCCAGACCGAGACCTTGGACATGGGCACCGTGGTCTCGGCGAGGTTGTAGTTGTACTCGCGCCAGGCCATCATCTTCTCGACCTTGCCCCAGGCCTCGACCATCGCGCGCCCGCGCTGGCGGGATTCGCAGATCGGGCTGGCGAGGCTGTGGACGCGGCAGTAGCGGATCGGCGCGATGGAGACGAGGAGGTTGTCGAGCCCGCCCTTGACCTTCTGCGGCGGCAGCGTGTAGTCGGCGTAGGCGTAGTGGCAGAGGATCGCCTGGGGGTTGACCTTCTTCACTTCGCGGGCGATGTAGTTGTAGAACTCCTGGTAGCGGTCGGACATGACCGGCTTGCCCGAGCTGGGTTCGAGATAGCCCGGCACGTCAAGCGCCTTGCAGCGGTCGCACGGGCAGTAGGCGGTGCCGTCGGGCGGCGAAATCGAGGCCGAGACGGCGCCCTTGCCCTTGACGCGCTCGACGACGCTCGCCAGATACTCCTCTCGGACCTTCGGATCGGTCGTGCAGAACCACTTCGGCCAGTTGTGGCCGGTGACGAGCGCCATGCCGCCCGTGCGGTTGCGCGGCCCCCAGACGGCCGGGCTCCACCCCGAGCCCCAGATGTTTCGGCTGATGAAATCGGGCTGCTCGGCCACGTCCATCGCCGGCACGTCCAGCGTCTTGAGCTTCGGGATGACGGTTCCGATGTCGTTGTCGATGAACCAGCGGCAGCCGAAATGCTCCAGCAGGTGCGTCGAGGCGAAGAACGTGGATGCGGCCGTCTCGCCGGCCATGAACAAGTGGCTGCCCTTGAGCTGGAGGCGGTAGCCGTCGCCGGAGCGCGTCTTGGGCGGCGCCTGCATGCCCATCTGCTTCGCCAGGTCGCCGAAGACGATCGCGGCAGCGCCCGGGCCGGGCTTGCCGTCTTTCTCGACCGTCTTGATCGCCAGTTCCGCGCCGGTCATCTGCTTGACGACCTTGGCGAAATCCTCCGCCGTCTTCAGATCGGCCGAATTCCCCTCGCCCGCCGAAAGCCAGACGGCCGCCTGGGGCTTGCCGTCCTTCACCAAGGTGAGCGCGGAGGCCTGGGCAACGCCCAGACCGATTCCAATCAACATCGCGATTTGCCTACAATGCATCGTGTTTCCTCTCGATTCCTCGTTTGTTTCACCTGCCCCTGACTGGCGGAACCCCCGCCAAGCCCAGGCTTGATATCCGACTTGGCTTTTAAGTGTACCACAACGTCGGCGTCGAAACCTTTCGCTCTTTCGCCGAGAACTTCCCGTTTATTAAGGTCTGGCAAATGCTAAAAACGACTCTGGCCTTCGCCGCCCAGCCGGAGCAGGCGGCCTTCGCCGGGCGCCAGCGTGAGCGGCTGGTTCTCGGGCCTGCGCGGGTAGGGCTTGGCCCAGCTTCCATCCCGAACGCCGCGCATCGTCTCGGGCGTGATCCTGTCGCCGCCGAGCCCGGCCCAGCCCACGATCGGAAAGACATCGTCGTCGAGGACGGTTGGGCTGGGTTTCTGTTTCATTGCTTTCATTGCTCCTCCTTGTTGACACCGGGCCCCAGTCGGACCGCATGTTGCAGCTCATTGGACGACAATCACAGTTCCGTACGGCGGCGCCAACTCGTAAGCGCCTAAATCGATGCCGTTGCCCATGACGCGCCGCAGCCCGGTCAAGTCGGTCGTGCCTCTCATCCACGGCTCGTAGAATCCGGAATCGACGCAGAGCGAACCTTGCGTCAGACGGTAGTCGCCGTTCACCTCGTCCTTGAAACGAGGATGCGAGGCGACGTTGTGCCCGCCATCCACATAGTCCGTGCTGTTGGAGATGCAGGAGTACGCGAGGTTGACGGACACCCCCTTGCTGTCGACACCGTTCGACCAAAAGATCGAGTTCGTAGCCCAAATCGTCCCGCCAGACCGACTGACGCCGATGCCAAGGTTCCCCGCCACCGTGGTGTTGATCATGCGCAGCGTGCCACCGCTCATCTGCAGCCCGTCGGCGTAGGCCGCGTTGTTCGCCGAGTTGGCCGTGATGAGCGTGTTGTCAAGATCGAGCGTGGCTCCATTGAAGTATAGCCCCCCGCCGGAGCCGTTGTAGCTGACCCGATTGCCGGCGATGAAACACCGGCTGAATCTGGCCGATCCGCGGACGCCAACGCCTCCGCCGCTCGTCGAACCCGCGCCGCTAAGATACGTGTTGTTCGTGACGGTACAACCGGTGAAGGTGGGCCAGCCGCTTCCGACATAGATTCCGCCCCCTTCGGCACCGCTTGCCTTGATCTGGCAGCCATGGACAATCAGGTTGGAGAATCGCGCCGCAGTCCGTTCCAGATGCAGTCCGGCACCACTCGCGGAGGTGGTTGTGCCGCCGCAAATAGTCAGATTGGCGACAGTGGAACCGCTGCCCAGATGGCGGATATCCGCAACCCGCACGCCCGTGCCGGTCGCGTCTATGATCGTCTTCTGGGCATCGGCGCCCAGCAGATGCAGGTGCGGCGCGTTCAGGTCGAGCGGGAACGTCTCGCCCAGCGCCGCATCGTAGGTGCCGGGCGCGACGTGGATGCGCGTGCCGCTCCCCGCCAGCGCCAGCGCGCGTGTGATGGTTCGCAGCGCTTGGCCCGGCGTGGTGCCCACGTTGGCATCGGAGCCGCCGGTGGCATCGACATAGAGATCGGGCGTCCTGGGCGCAAATGCCGCGGGATGATGGTACCCGAGATCAACGATGCCGGTGTCGGGTGAGCCGGTCTGCGTGTAGCGGGCGTCCAATCCCGCCTCGGCGGCGCTTCCTCCGCCCTGGTCGATGCAGGGACTCGTGCCGCTCAGGTAGTAATCCTCGGTGAACTGTGGATCGTCATGGATGACGGCGGTGCCGGAATCGGGGTCGCTGACACACGAATAGGAAAGGAGCACCGTTCCGGCGATGTCGTCCCTATTGTGCCAGACGATGGAGTTGGTGATGAAAAAGTTGCCGGAGCCGCGTGACAGCCCCGTGGAGTCGTTGTCGGCAATCGTGCAGTTGGCGACCGTCGTGTTCTTGCGCGACGAACCCAACACCGTCCCGCCGGAATTGCAGCGGAACAGACAGTTTGAAAACACGGCGTAATGCCCGGTGGCGGTGCCCTCCGTCGCCACGCAGCCCGGGGTGCTTCCATACAGGACGCTGTCGACCATCGTTAAATAACCGCCGTTCTGGAAGACGGCGGCGGCATACGGGCTTCCGCCCCCCCCGTAACGGTGTTTTCGCGGAAGACGCAGCCGTCCAACACGATGGTGTCGGCGCCGCCGTCGCTATAGACGGCCGCGCCTTTCACGCTCCATCCGTAGGTGCGGTTGTTGAGGAAGAGGCAGTTGCGGAGCACAACGTCGGTTTTGTTGAGATAGATGCCCGCGCCGCCATAAACGGCTCCACCGGCCCTGTCGAAATATCCGTTGGACAGGCTCAGGCACTCGAGGGTCAGGTTCAGGCAGTTCGTGGCGTAAAATATGCGGCTGGTTCCACCGCCGTCGAACACCGTGGCGGACGCATCTTCCGTTCGCGCGCCAGGCTCGGGGGTGGCACCGGCGTATCCGCCGCGGATGACCACCGATTTGCCGCCGAGGTCGATTTGCGACACCACGTCGTAGCGGCCCGTCCGAACGTGGATGGCGTCGCCGTCCTGCGCCGCCAGGATGGCGGCCTGGAGCGAAGGAAACGCGGTCGCCCATGTCGTGCCGACGCTCCCGTCGCCCGTTGGCGACACGAAGACGTCTGCCCCCGGGGCGAGCTGCGGCAGCGAGGCGGACATCAAGATCAGCGAGCTGATCATTGACGATGCATGGTTCAATATGTTTTTCATGACACTTCTCCGTTTATCGTTGTTTCCGGCTTGAACATCCAATTATTGCAGGGCTGAGCGCGCGGTTCGCGATGCTAAGCTCAGAGCCTGAAAGCCAAACCAGCTCCGGAACACAGCTCACCCAGCGCCACCAATTTTAGTTGATGTCAATCTTAAAAGCTTCCTGTTTTTTATATTAATTTGTCCCGTTTCTTCAGGTTTTGTGGCTAGAAAGCGGTGACAAAGCTCCTTCACCCGGTTAGGATTAAGAGTAAGATTAAGATTAAGGGCGGCGCGGCGGCGCGTTACACTCCCCCCCCACGTAGCAAAAGCAAGCGTGGATTATTGCCACAGAGTTCACCGAGAGCGCAGAGCCCACTTGGACAGCATGCACTCTCCGCGGCAAGCTCTGTGCCTCTGTGCTTAGAATCCGTGGCGGACGCTGGCGTAGATGTTGTTGGCGTCTTCGAACTGGCCGAAGAATGTGTCGTCGCGCTTGCCGAGGAAAACGTTGCCGCCGACTTCGACTGTCCAGTAGTCGTCGACCTTGTAGTTTGCATTGGGGCGCAGATAAGCATCGTCGTCTGTGGG
>JALHHX010000152.1 GCA_022837245.1 Lentisphaerota bacterium | reverse complement strand
GCCTGCCTCTCTGTGCCATAATGGGCGCACTTCACACGAAGGGGGCTGCACGGCTCCCGCCGGGGGGCGGGCGTGTTGCGCTGACTATTGGCTAACGTGGTGTCATTAATTATGAGTCAATGCGCCACCCGTTTTTTAGGTTGAATGAAACCCACGGCTTGCGCTACAATCATCTCCTTTGTTTAGGAACAGGAGTATAAATGCGTCGCCGGGCCGGAATCCCGGCGGTGCTTTGGGAATACCGCCAATGGGCGGAACGGGAATGAAAAACCAGACAATGACAATCGCAATCGGATCGGACCACAGGGGCTTTTCGGCCAAGGAAGTAATCAAGAGGGCGCTTGAGGCGCGTGGAATCGAGGTCGTGGACGTGGGCTGCGGCGGCACGGAGTCGTGCGACTACAACGACTTTGGCGAGATGGTGGCCGCCGGGGTCGAAACGGGCAAATACCCATTGGGGATTGCGATTTGCAATTCGGGCCTTGGCATGAGCATCGCCACGAACCGTTACCCGCACGTCCGCGCAACGCTCTGCCACGACGAGGCAATGGCGAAAATGTCGCGTCAGCATAACAATTCAAACCTCTTGGTGCTTGGCGCCATTCTTCAACCCGAATCCGAGCTTGCTGGTATCGTTGATGCTTGGCTGGACGAGAAGTTCCCGGAGGAAAACCGCCAGGTGCGCCGCGCCAACAAGCTCGCCAACGCAGGCAACCGCGTCATCGAAATCGCGCATCTTCAGGACGCGGACCGCGAAATATACGATGTCATCATGGGGCACAAGGAGCAGGAGGAGGGCACTGTCAACCTCATAGCATCAGAGAATCTGACATCTCGCGCCGTGCGCGAGGCCCAGGGCAGCATCCTCACGAACAAATACGCCGAAGGTTACCCGGGGAAACGCTGGTACAGCGGATGTAAATATGTGGACGGAGCCGAAACTCTCGCCATTGAGCGCGCCAAGGAGCTCTTCGGCGCCGAAGCCGCAAATGTTCAGCCGCACTGTGGGTCGTCTGCGAACATGGCCGTGTACTTCGCCGTCCTTGAGCCGGGCGACACCATCCTCTCCATGAGCCTCGACCAGGGCGGCCATCTCTCCCACGGCTCGCCAGTCAACTTTTCTGGCAAACTCTTCAATATCGTCCCGTATGTGGTCGATAAAGACACCGAGCAGCTCGATTACGACGCCATCGAGGCGCAGGCCAAGGAAGTCAAACCTAAGCTCATCGTAGCCGGCGCGAGCGCATACCCCCGTGCGCTCGATTTCAAGCGCTGGCGCCAGATCGCCGACTCCTGCGGCGCGATGCTGCTGGTCGATATGGCCCACATTGCCGGACTCGTGGCGGGTGGCGCGCACGAGAACCCCGTTCCCTACGCCGAGTTCGTCACGTCCACCACCCACAAGACCCTCCGCGGTCCGCGCAGCGGCCTGATCCTCTGCCGCAAGGAGTTTGAGAAGGCGATAAACAAGACCGTGTTCCCCGGACTCCAGGGCGGCCCGCTCATGAACACGATTGCCGCCAAGGCCGTATGCTTCAAAGAGGCAATGGCTCCAGAGTTCAAGGACTATGCGTGCCAAATTGTCAAAAACGCCGCCGAAATAGCCAAGGTTCTCAAGGAGCGCGGCTTCCGCCTCGTCTCCGGGGGCACCGACAACCACCTGATGCTTGTCGACGTCGCTGCGTCAGGGCTCACGGGCAAGGACGCCGCCGCCGCGCTATACGAGACGGGGATCATCGTGAACAAAAACACGATCCCCTTCGACAAAAACAGTCCCTTCATCACCTCTGGCATCCGCATCGGCACGGCCTCCGTCACCACGCGCGGCATGAAGGAGGGAGAAATGCGATTCATCGCCGGCAAGATCGCCGACGTGCTTTCGAATATCGACGACGCCAATATGAAGGCGGGGATCCGCGAAGAGGTGCTCGGGTTTTCCCGAAAATTCTTGGTGCCGTAAAGGAGGTTGTTGTGGCTTACGAAGTACTGGCGAGAAAATGGCGTCCGCAGACGTTTGACGAAGTGGTCGGGCAGGACCATGTCGTCAAAACGCTCAAAAACGCCATTACTCAGAACCGCATCTCGCAGGCGTACTTGCTGGCCGGTCCGCGCGGGACGGGCAAAACCACGCTTGCGCGCATATTCGCGAAAGCCCTCAACTGCAAAGACGGACCCACCGTCACGCCATGCGGGGTCTGCCCCGCTTGCATGGATATTGCCAACGGCACGGCATTCGACGTCACGGAAATCGACGGAGCGTCCAACAACAAGGTCGAGGACGTACACAGCAAGATCATCGATACGGTCAACTTTGAGCCAACAGGCGGCAAGTTCCGGATCTACTACATTGACGAAGTGCACATGCTCTCAACCTCGGCTTTCAATGCGTTGCTAAAGACGCTTGAAGAGCCGCCGGATTACGTGAAGTTCATCTTCGCCACGACCGAGCCGGACAAAGTCCTTACCACGATACTTTCCCGTTGCCAGCGCTTCGATCTGCGCCGCATATCAATTCCGGTGATTGTTCAGCAGCTGAAGAAAATCGCCGCCGTGGAGGGAATAGATATCGATGATGACGCCCTGCTCGCAATAGCGCGCGGCGCAGACGGCGGCATGCGGGACGCGCAGTCATCGTTCGACCAGATGATCTCCTTCACGGGCAAGACTATACGAGAAGCCGACGTTCTCAGTGTATTCGGGCTTGTTGCCCGCGGTTCTATCGAGGATATCGCAGGCTCCATACTGAAGGGTGATGTGGCGGAATTGCTTCGCATAGTAAATGATCTCGACACTTCCGGCAAAGACCTGCGCCGTCTGGCCGGGGAACTCATAAACCATTTCCGCAATCTACTTGTATGCATACAGCTTAATGACGATACTTCCCGCATCGATTTGACTGATGCGCAGAAGGCCACCCTGTCCGAGCAGGCTAAGCTTTCTTCAGCCACCGCAGTGCTGACGATCGTGGAGAACCTTATCGAGCTCGAAAGTAAAATGCGTCTTTCGCTCACGCCCCGCACGATTCTCGAGACAGCCCTCATTCGTTGCGCTCGGGCGTCCGACCTCGTCGATCTCCAGACCATCCTAAAAAAGCTGGCTGATCTCACCGCAGGTGGCGGCGATGACGACCCGCAGCGGAAGCACGCCCGCATCGCCCGTGCTGCCGCACCTGTAAAGACAGAACCGGCCGCACAGCGCCTTGCCCGGACGCCGTCAGCGCCGATACCACAGCCCGAAAGCGACCTAGACTCCCGGGCGCTTTCCGAGGTCGAGCGGAACGAAAGAATAATAGAAATACCCGTGGTGAAGGAAGCCTTGAAGATATTCGACGGCAAAATCACCGACATCAGACACAAATAGAACAACAACGAAAGACATACTAAGTATGGCAGCTCCAAACATCTTCCAACAGGCAAAACAGGCTATGGAAATGCGCAGCAAGGTCAAGAAAATGCAAAAAGACCTTGAAAGCCAGACCTCCGACTACGAAAACGCCGGCGTCAAGGTCACAGTGCGCGGCGACCTCACCGTATCCGCCATCAAAATAGATCCGGAAGTGGTCGACATCACGCGCCTTGACAAGCTTGAGCGCACCATCTTGGAAAACACCAACAAGGCACTCAAGAAGACAAAGGACCAAGCCGCCGAGCAGATGAAGAAAATGTCGAAGGAAATGGGACTCGACGGCCTCATGGGCGGTCTCTGAGTCCCCACTCCGCCAATTGGCTTTAATGGCGATGGCGAATCCATTTGACAATCTTACGCAGATTCTCGCGAAGCTTCCCGGCATAGGGCGCCGCTCCGCCGAACGCGTCGCGCTTGCTCTTGTGCGCAGGGGCGACGAAATCACGCGTCCGCTCATCGAGGCGCTGACCGATCTGCGCGAAAACGTCTGCGTGTGCGGCCTCTGCGGCTCCATAACCACACGCGATTCAAACCCTTGCCGCCTATGTTCCGACCCGGCGCGCGACGCCTCGCTCCTCTGCGTTGTCGAGGAATCGGGCGACATCTTGGCCATCGAGCGCTCCGGCGCGTTCAACGGAGTCTTCCACTCTCTTCATGGGCGCATTTCTCCTATGACGGCGTCCGGGCCGGACGACATACGCCTCGCGGAGCTTGAAAAACGCATCGAAGATGGGGATTTCCGGGAAGTGATATTGGCGATCGGCACCGACGTCGAGGGCGACGCCACAGCGGCTTACATATCGGAGCGTTTGTCGGGGCTCGGCGTCCATGTCACCCGCCTCGCCCTCGGCCTGCCGGCGGACAGTGGCATCGGCTATTCCGATCCGCTCACGTTAAAACGAGCCATTAACGGACGGCAATCCGTTTAGCGAACCCCGTTTTGGGTGGCTCCACATTTCCACATTTCCACGTGGACAAACACCGAGGAAGAGTCTACAGTGGTGGTTCAAATTGTTTATTAGTTGGAGCTGGGAATTGTCTCTATTGAAGTTTCAGGACGTATCGTTTATTGGCGATAGCAAAGCCATAGTCAGTAAAATGGACTTTGCCGTCGAGACTGGGGACTATGTCTCCATCGTCGGCCCCTCTGGTGGCGGCAAAAGCACGTTCCTAAAACTTTGCTGCCATCTGATTAGTCCCACTTCAGGAACCATTTTGTATAAAGACAAGCCCATATTGGAATATGATCCTCTGGAGCTAAGAAAGAATATCGCATACTGCTTCCAAACCCCCCATTTGTTCGGAAAAACGGTCATGGACAATTTTGCCTTTCCGTATGAGATGCGAAAAATTAATCCGGATATAAAAAGAATAGAGGAACTCCTTGTAATCTTTAACCTGGATAGCAGCTGTTTAGAGAGGAGCATAGTCAATTTGTCCGGTGGAGAAAAGCAGAGGATCGCGTTGATCAGGACCTTGCTGTTTCAGCCGGAAATACTGCTTCTGGATGAAGTGACGTCTGCCTTGGACGAGCAAAATACGGCCACCGTGGAAGAGGTGGTGAAATCCTTTCATGGGAGCGGGTCGTCAGTGCTTTGGGTGACTCATAATCCCGAGCAAAGCAAAAAGAACGCCAATAAAGTATTGACGTTAGAGGCCGGTAAAATCAAATCAGTTGAGGTGCTAAAGTGAACGATGCCGGGAATTTGATGAACACTTCCTCTCTTCTCATAGCGTCTTCCCTGGTTTCTATCTCGCACAGGCTACCAGCTATCGCAACACCTGGGCTTTGAATAGGTCACGCGGTTGTGTACACTTCCTTCTTGTGATCAAACAAGGAGGAAAACAAAGTG
>JALHHX010000151.1 GCA_022837245.1 Lentisphaerota bacterium | reverse complement strand
TAGTAGTTCTATTGCCAGCCACAATCGTTGCGGCTTTTTTATTCTCCAAATGGCCTTCTGGAAAACCATAATAGATTACTGAAACATTAATATCAACGTACTTCCATGAAGATCCATCCCATTTCCACGCCTTGTTTCCAGGTCGGCTTAGCAGTTCCATTTTATCAAGTCGAGCCACAGAGTACTTTTCTGTCCATTTTTCAATATCTATCTCTTCCTTCTCTTTTGGACAGCAGCCTACCCATCGCTCTAAGGCATAATGATTGGCAAGCGGAAAATTGCTGACAGGTCGATCACAAACCACAATGCAATGTGATCCCGATTCAATTTCTGGCAGCATTCCAAGCACATCTACTGTATTAACCCCATCATTTCCGCAGAAGGCATAGAGATTCAGTCCGCCATCCTCTTCGACCGGGTCGCGGTTTATCCAGCGGCTCCAGATTGGGTCGTAGAAGCGACGGCCGTAGTAGCAAAGACCCGTTTCGTGATCAAAGAACTTGGTGCTGAAGCGATACCTGAAGATATTTGGCGAGCTATTTTGGTAGGTGATGTTTCCAAAGGCGTCGTATTCGAACTGCTTGGCCGGCTTGCCTGTGTTCGCGCTCACGTAGCCGGTGACGTTCCCGTTCGCGTCGTACAGCGGTATAAACCAGGTCGTGCCAAGCGTGAACCCAAGCAACCCTCCAACACCGCCGGCTCCCTGTTCCGTGCCGCTCAGATCCAGCCCCCAGAGATAATGACGAGGAGCCGCCGTGTTGATGGTCTCGGCGATCATGTTCCATCCGTCGTAGAGGTAGGTGTACGTGTAAGTGCTTCCATACGCGCCCGGCGTCTGGGTTCGCTTCTTTATCCGCCGACCCAGGTGGTCGTACGTGTTCCAGACACGCCATGTGGCGTTGGAGACGTACGTGAGCTGGTTCTTGGCGTCGTACCCCATCGCCATGCGTCCCGGGATGGAGAGGAGGTTCCCATCCGCATCGTAGACGGGCGCGGTGCCGTTTACGGCGTCGTACTGGTTGAGGCCGTTGGGGGTGTAGGAGGTTGCAGATGGCCCTGAGGAATAAGTTCTGTTTCCGTAAGGCGTCATCCAATAGCCGTAGTGCGTAGGGCCGAACATCGCCGAGACCAGCTGCGAGCGGCTGTCGTAGCCGAAGCTGTTCGTGGAGACCGCAGAGGCGAACGCGTCAACCCTACGCGTGCGACGGCGGGCGGCGTCGTAGACGTAGTCGTAGCGGGATACGATATTCGTGACCCCGTTGGTGACGACGCTGTTGATCACGCTCTCGATGACGTCGCGGTTCTGGCCGTACACGACCTCGCGGATGACGATGCAGTTGCCTGCATGGACAGAGTAGCCTACGTGGCGGGAGCCGTCGTAGTGGTTCGTGACGGCGATGGGCGCGGCGGAGCCGACGATGGCGGATATGGATTCGAGGCGGCCGAGGGAGTCGTATGCCTTGTGCACGTCCTGCGTGGCACTCGCCCCGATGTACGCGGTGAAACCCGCATCGCGGCCAGTGGAATCATAGCGCCGCAGAATGGAGCTTGCCATGCCGCCGTTGATCACGTGCTCGGCATCGCGGCGGAGTTTTTGGCTGTCGTAGAAGTAGTCATAGCGGAAATCCGCCGATTCCGCAACTATCTGGTTTCCATGGGCGTCGTAGTCGTAGGAGACATCGTCCGTGCCGGGGGGATGCTCTTCCCGCAGCAGCTTCCCGCCGGAGCTGTGGAAGTAGCGGGAAACAGAGCCGTTGGCGTTGGTCCGGGCGGAGACCTGACGACCAAGGGCATCGTACGCGCGGGTGGAGGTCAGGTTGTGTGTCGAACGGCTGCTCCGAAGGAGTCCGTTGCCGCAGAACATCACGTGATATACGGCTTCAGGGAACTGTAAGTGAAGTCTTATAGCCATACGACTACTATACCATGGTGGCGGGACTAAGCGCAAAACCTGATTTCCTGTTTTCAGGGTTGACCCTGACGCA
Organism: Lentisphaerota bacterium; assembly: GCA_022837245.1. GTDB lineage: Bacteria > Verrucomicrobiota > Kiritimatiellia > RFP12 > UBA3636 > JAAZFF01. The sequence goes on along the minus strand of JALHHX010000151.1, from coordinate 3,350 downwards.
TCCCCCTACTAAAACAAAGATGCGCAGCATTCCCATAGAATGAGAGAACACAATTAGGACAAGCAGCCGAATCGCGAATAGCATTGCTGGTAAGACTCTTTTTTCTCTACTCTCCGACGGTTTTATCGGCACTTTCGGACTACCTCCCCTCTCCTGTCCCCCGGCTTTTCTCCCCTTTCTCGGTGCCCTCTGGAGTCCGCGACTTCATGATGTAGCTGTCCTTGCTGTCCCAGTCCTGCTTGGGTGGATTGGGGGTAGGAGATGATTGTGAGTTCGACATTGACGGCCACGCATATCGCTTGGCCTCCAGCCAGCTGATGGACTTGCTCGGTTCAAGTATTATCATCTGGTCGGAATTGATAACGCCAAATCCCTTGTCTCGCACTTTAACAATGGCTCGCCCTTCTATGAATCGGTAACGAAACAGGCTCCATTCGTACTCTTCAAATAGACCAAGCTGCTTATGGAGAGGTATGGGATGTCCGTTCGTATCAATACACATGATGCCTCCATCGGGTATAGCCCTGACAAATGCGAACCCCTCGCGAAAAACAGGCTCGTCATTCAGCATCCACGGTTCTGACAGTATGCTATGAACATGGTTTGTCAGTAGAAGATTGCCTGATGAATCAATGAAGTTACCGCAGAACTCCTGCAAAAGGTCGGGGCAACTTCTCGTTTCTACCCACGCATATCCGTATGCCCAGTTCTCTCCTGCTGCAATAAACTGAGGGTTAACCGCAATATCCCCAGATTGAGTCTTGTATCCCCATAGAGCCCCCTCTTTGAATGCAAGCCGAGGTCCCAAATCAGGTCTTGCTTGATTGCCGGTATATGACATACACCCAACATCAAGCAGTGCAACAGCCACGAAGATAGGAATAAGTTTATCCATTCTCAACTCTCACTTCTTACTGCTTAGCTTTGCGATTATCTTGGCTTTAAGGATCCCCGCCACCTTCTTGTTGCCAACATCACTGAAATGATAGCCATCGTCTGTCATGCTGGCATCCTCGAAAAGCCCCTCTAACTCATATATGACGGCTCCGGTTTTCCGAATGTGAGGGTTGAGGTGCTTCTTGATAACTTCGTTGACATTGGCAGCCACATAATCCTTCTTAATCTTGTTGGTGACCAAGGGAAGAGTTCCCTGCAAGAAGAGAAGTGGCTCATCAGCAGTGATAGCAGCCGCAATTTCATCAATTGCTTTTGTAGAAAAGGGAACATGCTTTGCCTTCCATCCTTTCTCGCCAACATGTTTGGATATTGCAAGAGCATCATTCATTCCGATTAGCAGAATATAGATGTCGGCGTCCTCGCAGATGACTCTCCCATCCTTGATTCTGTCCCTTATGTCAGAAGCCTTGTTGCCGGGATAACCGTCGTGAGGAATATCTCCCGCCCTCTGCCCCTGTTTTCCCATGAATTCAAAAACAGCATTGTTGTTCTTTCCCCACTCCGCGAGGCTGTTTTCAAGATAGACACGCCAGCCTTGATTTTTGGAGTCACTAGCGTCCTGTCCAGGGCCAGGGAACGGATTCGTCACAGTTCTGACACCGTAGGTCATTGAGTCACCTATGGCATGAATGCGATACAATGTCGCCGCTTCTGCCAGCCCAAAGACATCCCATGCGTTAACCGGGTTGTTCGCAACGAAAACATACAAATTCAGTCCGCCCTGCTCCTCGATGGGGTCGCGGTTTATCCAGCGGCCCCAGATTGGGTCGTAGAAGCGGCGGCCGTAGTAGTACAGACCCGTTTCGTGATCGAAGAACTTCGTGCTGAAGCGATAACGGAAGATGTTTATACCGCCGTTCTGATACGTTATGCTTCCGAAAGCGTCGTGATTACGCACTGCCACTAACGTTGGGGAATACGACACGGCACAACCTGCCGTGACAGAGTCTGCACCCTGCCAAGGATTGGTGTTTTGCATTGTGGTCACATACGTCATATTTGTTACGCCTCCCTTGAACTGCTTGCATTGTACAATTTCCGACCATCGTACGCACTGCAAAAGTCCGGCAACCCCTTATTTAATGTTTTAAAGATTGGCTCTGATTGCCCACTAATTCCTTATATCTTCAGCTATGTCGTCGCCTTCTCCATATTCATTCATCTTGTTCGGACCGTACGACCAGACCCGCGCAATGATGTTCGTGCCAAACAGTGCTCTGAACTCATTAGTTTCCATCGTGACGCCAATAACCTCGGCATCATATGGCGTCTTCCATGGGTCAAGCCAAGTCCAGGTGTTTGTGGAATATCCACGCGCACCTGCAAGACGCATTTCAGGTGACGAGTACGACGCCTTAAGGCACTCCCCAAGATAGTTTTCCGCATTTCTCGTGATGAAGAACTCATCTTTTTCGAAATCGTAAATGCATAATAAAATCCAATTGATATCTTGGCTTACCCTAACCATTGGCGGTTCCACATGTGCATCGAAATCAAAGCGATTGTTGTAACACCATAGGAACAATGCGCCTAGAATGACTACGAGCATTAAAGAAATTATAAATGGATAACGCCTTTTAGTCATTTACAGCACCTCCCAGCCGTCGACCTCTTTCTTCCATTTTTTGTAGTGCAGCTGTTCTTTACCTTTTAGATTAAACCACTTATACCATTTAAAATACACAGGACGCATAGGAAAAGTCTTGGGAAACTCAAGCAGCTGGGCTAGATTATGTGCATTTGCAAAATAGAAACTATGTGATTCAAGGTCTCTTTCATCACCAATACCAGCTATGTGAGCCAACTCATGAAAAATAGTCCTCTTAACTTCCATCCAATCAGTCCCATGTCTCGAACGGAGATTTTGATCTGGATGAGTTGACAAGTAAATTATATTTTTAGGCTTTTTATTTTTGTCTGCGAGTACAAGCCCATCCACATCAGACATTGACTTCAAGCACAGTTTCAGTTCTTTACTCGAATCAGATAGATCTCTTGCAACTCCATCTAGGATATTCTGTAAATAGTCAAGCTCTAATTCCATATGGGGTTTGATTGTGCAACCACATTTAGTTAAAGCCGGCAATGCATCTTGCCATTGCTTAGCACGTTTTTGCATGTCAGCAACAAGATCTGGCAGTTCGTTGAAAATTTCTTTGATTTTCATTTCTTCATCATCAGTGTAGAACCAACTAAATTTTAAATTCCACATCCCCAGCAGATCCATCGCATTCACCGCATCATTCCCGCAGAACGCATATAGGTTGAGCCCACCGTCTTCCTCGATGGGATCGCGGTTGATCCAGCGGCCCCAGATCGGATCGTAGAAGCGGCGGCCGTAGTAGTAGAGGCCCGTCTCGGTGTCCAGGTACTTGGTGCTGAAGCGATGGGCG
>JALHHX010000474.1:850-1330 GCA_022837245.1 Lentisphaerota bacterium | reverse complement strand
TTTTAAGCACGCCGGCTGCGGATTTTTCCCTGGCGCACCGGCTCCACAGCAAGGCGGCATCCGCGGAGCAGATGCTGGAGCATAATAAACGCATGGACGAATACCGCACCCTGGTGGATCCCAACTGGCGTTCGTCCTCCGCGACGACGCCGGGGCTTCCGGCGCTCAGTTCTGTCGGGATGCCGCCGCCTTCCGCAACCCCGGTGAACAAGCAGCCCGCTGATTCCGATTTGGCGTCCGCGCACGGATTGGAAGCGCAGATGAACATCCGCAACCCGCTGCTTGGTCCGCCCGGATTGCCCGACGTGAACGCCAAGGCGCTCGGCCAATCCCGGCCCCTGCCGGTGGAGACCAAGGTCCGTCAGACCAAAATGGCAACGACGGAGCCGATGTATACCGCGCCCCGGCGGGCGTTTTAGCCGAAGCTTCCGGCGCTGAAACCGGTTAGCCGCGCCCGCGCGCCCCCGGAAGCCCCGGCGG
>JALHHX010000474.1:0-809 GCA_022837245.1 Lentisphaerota bacterium | reverse complement strand
CCGCGGGCAGCCCCGAATTATATCGTTGACAGGCAGGGTTGGCGTCTGCGTATTGTCCGGCCATGCTTGCCGTCGGTTTGGAGTCGGATCGGATAATCAAGTCTGCCGCTTAACTATGAATCAACAACCTGCATCATCCGTTGGCCCGCTTCCGGGCTACATCACCAGCGCCGTTCCCAATCCCCGGGCCAACCGCGCCCCTTGGTATAAAAACACCGCCCCGACTTACGCGGGCATTTTTCTGTGGTTTGTCTTTTGGCAGGATGCCGCCAAAGGCGGCGCGCCCGGGGGCACGCTGGCGCAGGGGGTGGGCTGGGCGTTGTTGAGCCTGGTCATTGCGGCGTTGGTCTGCCATTTTCTGTTTTACCTCGTGCCGGGCCTGTTCGGCATGAAGACCGGCCTGCCGCTGTACATTGTCGGCACTTCGGCCTTTGGCGCGCAGGGCGGCTTCCTGATGCCTGGTTTTCTCATGGGCGTGCTCCAGTTTGGCTGGGTGGGGGTGAACATCTATTTTTCTTCACTGGCGCTGAGCGCGGTGATTCCCGTTGACGCGCGTTTCATCATGGTGGTGTGGGGAGTGCTGGCGTGTTTTGTCGGGCTTAAAGGCATTCAATACGTTGCCAGGGTGGCCACCTACCTGCCGCTGATCCCGCTGGTGGCGCTGCTCAGCCGCACCATCGGCCTCTTCGGCCTCCAGACAGCCCAACCGTGTGCCGATCTGCTGACCTGTGCACTGACGCTCCTCTATGTCATTCCGTTCATGCGGCGGCTGAAACGTCTAGTTACGGTTGGCTGAGACCGCCTGGTGC
>JALHHX010000150.1 GCA_022837245.1 Lentisphaerota bacterium | reverse complement strand
CAAATTCCCGAACGGGCGCGTCTGCTATTCCGGCAACAAGTGCGAAAAGATCTTCACGAACAACGCCGAACGCCAAAAGCGCGGGGAAAACATCTTCGAATACAAGCGCGGGCTGATATTCAACCGTCCCGTCAAGCCTGGTGGGCTCCGCATCGGCATACCGCGCGTGCTCGACATCTACGAGAACTACCCGTTCTGGCATGCGTTGTTGACGGGCTGCGGATTTGAACCGATGCTTTCAGGCGAAAGTTCTCACGAGCTTTACCAGAAGGGGCTTGGTGCGATTTTGTCCGACAACATCTGCTTCCCGGCGAAACTCGCTCACGGCCACGTGGCCGACCTCGCCGAAAAGGGTGTCGACCGCATCCTGCTCCCGATGGTCGTGTACGAGAAAAAGGAATTCTCCGATTCGAGCAACAGCTTCAACTGCCCGATCGTCACGGGCTACGGCGAAGTGCTGCGCAGCACGCTCGCCAACGCGGGACGCGAGCCCGTGCCGTTCGACACCCCCACCGTTAATTTCGACGACCTGAAGCTTCTCAAAAAAACCTGCCGCAAGTATTGCGTCGGCCTCGGTGCCAGCCGCGCCGCTTTCTCGAAGGCGTTCGAAGCGGCATTGCGCGCGCAGGGGGAATTCAAAGAATCGACCGTGCGACGCAACCGGGAAATACTGGAGAAATCCGAGGGCGGGGGCAGGCTTGCCGTGCTGGTGGCGTCGCACCCATACCATATCGACAACATGATACACCAGCAGGTCTCGCAGACATTGGCCGATTTCGGGGTGGACGTGGTCAACGAGGAAACAGCGCTTGACGGCGCCGATGGGGGATTCGATGAATACTGCACGATTTCGCAATGGCAATACCCCAACCGCGTGCTCAAAGCGGCACAGTGGGCAGCGCGGCGGCAGCGCAAGATCGGCTTCATACAGCTTAACTCATTCGGATGCGGTCCGGACTCTTTCATAATGGATGAGGTCGCCGGCCTCGCGAAGCGCTCCGGGATGCCGTACTTGCTCGTGCGAGTTGACGAGGCTTCCAGTCCCGGATCGATACGTCTGCGCTTGCGCTCGTTGGTTGAATCTCTAAAACTCAAGGCAGGCAGCGGCGCGATCTCCGGCGCGCCCGCCGCGCGGGTGGCGGAGTTCGGCAAGGCGGATGCCGCCCGAAAAATACTGGTTCCGTGGTTTTCGGACTTCCACTCACCGCTGGTCCCCGCGATCGGGCAACTCGCGGGTTACGATTTTGAGAACCTGCCACGGCCGGACAGGGAATCGGTCGATTGCGGACTCAAATACGCCAACAATGAAATCTGCTATCCCGCCACCATTGTCGTGGGAGACATCATCAAAGGGCTCAAAAGCGGCCGCTACGACATTTCGAGCATAGCGGTGGGTATGACGCAGACCGGTGGCCAGTGCCGTGCCACCAACTACCTGTCGCTTATAAAACGCGCCATGGCCAATGAGGGATTCTCGCATGTGCCAGTCGTCGCGATAGGCACGGCTGGAATAACTGAAAACGCGCAGTCAGGATTCAAGCTCAACTGGGCTCGTGCTGGACTGCCGGCGCTACGCGGCATTGCGTTCGCTGACGCGATCTCGCAGATGTACTATGCCACGGCAGCGCGCGAAAAAGGCGGAAAGCGGTCGGCGGAATTGCGAGACAATTATATTGCGGGATGCGTGGCTCTCATGAAGGCTGGGAAAAGCGGACGCCTTGTGAGACTGCTCAAAAAAGCCGTGGCGGATTTCAATGACGTTCCGGCTGACGTCTCTGGCGTTCCTGCAGTGGGTGTGGTCGGCGAGATCTATATAAAATACAACTCCTTCGGGCATTACGGAATTGTCGACTGGCTTGTCGGCAACAACGTGGAAGTCGTGGTGCCGCCCTTGATGGAATTCTTCCTGCACACTATTGTGAACACCGCGGCGCGTGCACGGGAATTCGTTGCCCGGGCGGATATTGGCTCGCGGCTTGCAAACGTTGGCGCGCGTGCAATGGAGGCGGCAACAAGAAAACTCAACGATGTGATGGAGAAATTCCGCTACTTCCGTCCCACGCCGCACATCGTGGAGGCTGCGTCGATGGCATCGGAAATCATGAGTCTCAACCACCAGTACGGGGAAGGGTGGCTCATATCGGCGGAAGTTGCGTCATTATCGCGTCAGGGAGTCAACGAAATCGTGTGCGTCCAGCCATTCGGATGCATCGCCAACCATGTCGTCGGCAAGGGGATGGAGGCGCAGATAAAGCACCATTACCCTGACGTCAATATGTTGTTTCTCGATTTCGATCCTGGAACTGCCGCTGTGAACATCCAAAACCGCCTGCACTTTCTCGTTCAGAACTCCTCCATTGCCGTGAACACCACGCCGCAGATGCGAATGAGTGGGTAAAAAATCCGAACCTCGAGATCCAAGCTCCGGCCGCTCATTCCAGAAAAGCCTGACGCCAAGGGACCAATTCTATTCTAGATTACGACGATAGATCTCGTCTATATGCGTGAAGCTGTTTTCCGGCCGGCAGATGCCGTCTAGCTGTTCAAGGGTCAGGTGCTCCATTACCTCTGAATTGGCGAGCAACAGGCTTTTGTAGTCGCCGCCTTCCCCCCATGACTGCATGGCGAGCTTCTGGACGAGGTCGTACGCCCTTTCCCGCAGCATGCCGGCCTCGACAAGCGCGAGCATGACGCGCTGGGAATAGACGAGCCCGTGGCTCATGTCCATGGAGCGCTTCATGTTTTCTGGATAAACGAGCAGTCCGCCCACGATGAAGTCGATGCGCTCTAGCATGTAGTCGAGCAGTGTGGTGGCGTCGGGGATTATTATGCGCTCGGCGGACGAGTGCGAGATGTCGCGCTCATGCCACAGCGCCACGTCTTCGAGGCCGGTGACGGCGTAGCCGCGCAGGACGCGTGCCAGTCCGCATAGATTCTCGCTTTTGACGGGGTTGCGCTTGTGCGGCATGGTGGACGAGCCTTTCTGTCCCTTGCCGAATGGTTCTTCAGCTTCGCGGAGCTCGGTGCGCTGCAGGTGGCGCACCTCCGTGGCGATCTTCTCGATGCAGGCCCCGGCGATCGCGATGGCGCAGAGCAACTGGGCATGGCGGTCGCGCTGGAGCACCTGCGTGGATATGGGGGAGGGGGCAAGTCCGAGGCGTTCGCAGACGTATTTCTCCACGAAAGGGTCGATGTTGCCGTAGTTGCCAACGGCGCCCGAGAGCTTGCCCACGCGCATCATCTCGTTGGCCGCTTCGAGGCGCTCGAGGCAGCGCTGCATGTCGGCGCGCCAGAGCAAAAACTTCAGGCCGAAGGTCGTCGGCTCGGCATGCACGCCGTGCGTGCGGCCCATGACTGGTGTTGTTTTGTATTTGACGGCTTGCTCGCCGAGCGTGCCGATGAACTTGCGCACGCCATCGAGAATCGGCTTCATCGCGTTCTGGATGATCACGGCCATGGCGGTGTCCACAACGTCGGTCGAAGTCAGGCCGTAATGCAGCCATTTGGAATCCTCCCCAAGGCTTTCCGCGACGCATCGCGTGAACGCGACCACGTCGTGGTGCGTGGAGGCTTCGATTTCGTCGATGCGTTCCTCGGTGAAAGTGGCGTTTTTGCGCATGCGCCCGGCCGTGCCCGCGGGCACGACGCCGAGCCGCTCCCATGCCTCCGTGGCGGCAAGCTCCACTTGCAGCCAGACTTCGAATTTATGCTGGTTCGTCCAGATTGCGGCCATAGGCGGCCTTGAATATCGTGTAATCATATTATTTGCGTTTGCCGAGGCGTATGATGTCGTTGCGGCCGGGGCCGGTGGAAAAGAATGTGATGGGCACGCCGATGGCGTTTTCGATGTACTTGACGTAATCGCGCACCTGCTGGGGGAGGGCGTTCCAATCGCGGGCGCCGCGGATATCCGATTTCCAGCCGGGCAGCTTTTCGATCACTGGCTTGGCTCTGTAGAGCGCCGGTGTGCAGGGGAAATCGTGTGTGATCTTGCCATCGAGCTCGTACGCTTTGCAGACGGGTATCTCGTCAAGGTAGCCGAGCGCGTCCACGAGCGTGAGCGCGATTTCGGTTGCGCCCTGGGCGCGGCAGCCGTAGCGCGTGGCGACGGCGTCGAACCAGCCCATGCGGCGCGGGCGTCCGGTGGTGGCGCCGAACTCGCCTTTATCGCCGCCACGCACTCGCAGCTCCTGCGCTTCGGAGCCGAATATCTCCGACACGAACGGGCCGGCACCGACGGCGCTTGAATACGCCTTCACGACGGTGATTATGTCCGTGATTTCGTATGGGGGGATGCCGGCGCCGATGCTGGCAAAGCCGGCAAGCGGGGACGAGGACGTTACCATTGGGTAAATGCCGTGGTCGGTGTCCTTGAGCGCGCCGAGCTGGCCTTCGAGCAGGATGCGCTTGCCGTCCGCTATTGCCTTGTGGAGGATGGCGGAAGTGTCGCGCACGTATGGGCGGACGATTTCAGCGAGCTCGCGCAGTTCGGCGGCCACTGCCGCAGGCGTTATTGCGGGCTGTTTGTATGTCGTGGTTATGAGCGGGTTCTTGCGGTCGCAGAAAAGCTTGATGCGGTCGGTGAGCGAGTCCACCTCGAAAAGATCGCAGACTTGGAATCCGACCTTGGCGTACTTGTCGGCGTAAAACGGGGCGATGCCGGATTTGGTGGAGCCGAAGCTGGCTTTGCCGAGGCGCATCTCCTCCCATGAGTCGAGGTTCTTGTGGACTTCGAGCAGGACCTGGGCCCGGTCTGAAACGACGATATTGGGCACCACGCCGCTCTCCGCGAGATTGTCCAACTCGGCTTTGAACGCCTTTACATTCAGGGCGACGCCTGTTCCGATAATGTTCAGGGTATTCGGGTTGAAGACTCCTGAAGGCAGCAGGTGCAGGGCGAAACGGCCTTTGTCGTTGATAATGGTGTGGCCGGCGTTGTTGCCGCCCTGGAAGCGTACGATAACGTCGGACTCCAGTGCGAGGAGGTCGGTCATCTTGCCTTTACCCTCGTCCCCCCAGTTTGCGCCTACAATTGCTGTTGCCATAAGTGTTTCTACTCCTTTTTGCTAAAGCGGAGTTTATACCACAAGGCCGGGTTAAACTCAAGAAAATGCGGAATTGCATTATTTTAGGTGTCAGACCCCGAAAATCACCTCGCACAGGCTACCAGCTATTGCAACACCTAGGCTTTGAATAGGTCACGCGGTTGTGTACACTTCCTTCTTGTGAGCAAACAAGGAAGACAACAAAGTGACATACAACCGCGTGACAAGTCAAGAGCGTATACTAATCCATCAGTGGAAGCAAGAGGGATTTAGCCTCAGGAAGATGGCCGCGCTGCTCTTCCGGTCTC
>JALHHX010000149.1 GCA_022837245.1 Lentisphaerota bacterium | reverse complement strand
GGCGGAGGTGGCTGTCGCCGATGTGGCGGAAGCCGCTGAGGAAAAGACCGGCGCGGCGGTTGAGGCGGCGGAGGTGGCTGTCGCCGATGTGGCGGAAGCCGCTGAGGAAAAGGCCGGCGCGGCGGTTGAGGCGGCGGAGGAGGCAGTCTCCGATGCCGAGGAGGTAGTCGAGGCGAAAACCGCCGAAGCGGTTGAGACGGCGGAGGAGGCAGTCTCCGATGCCGAGGAGGTAGTCGAGGCGAAAACCGCCGAAGCGGTTGAGACGACTGAGGACAAGATTGCGGACGCTGCGGAAGCAGTCGAGGAGAAGGCCGAAGCTCCCGCCCCTGCAGAATCAGTGGACGCTGCGGAGTAATAGGGCTAACAGAAAATTGCCAGGGGGTTGGAATGGCTTATTTGGTAATTAACGACGGCAGCGAAAAGGGCAACCGGATTGATTTGACAGGGGCGGCCGAGGTGTTTATCGGACGTTCCGCTGACAAGTCCGACGTGGTCATACCTTCGGGATCCGTCTCAGGGCGTCATTGTTCGCTTGCCAGGGGTGATGACTGTTTCGTAATCAAGGATCTCGATTCCACTAACGGTTCTTTTCTGAACGGAACCAAGTTCACGGGAGAGCAGAAAGTCTACCGGTCCGACAACATCGTTTTGGGCGACGTGCAGATGGTACTGCTTGGCGATGACGTGCCGGCTCGGCCAGACCCCAACGCCGCTGAGGGAGGCGACGCCCCGGCCGTGCAGAAACCCACTCAAGTAAAAGCCCCTTCAACCCAGCCAGCTGCCCCACGCCCGCGGTCTGTATCACCCGCGCTGAACATGACGGCGACCAAGACAGTGAAAGTGCTCCCCTCAAGTTTCAAAAAGAAAAAAGAGGTGGAGTTTTCTGGACTGTTCTTATAATTCTCTTGGCTATTCTTGCAATTTTTTTGATATTCGTTTTGGTTCAAAACATAATTGGTTGACGGGATCCATCCGGGGATGATCCGTACAGGGATAGGCTTTGATGTTCATCGTTTTGCGGAGGGGAGAAAGCTAGTCCTCTGCGGGGTTGTCGTCCCGCATGAATTCGGGCTTTTGGGGCATTCGGACGCCGATGTGGCGACGCATGCCCTCATCGACGCCATGCTAGGTGCCGCAGCGGCGGGCGACATAGGAAAGCTTTTCCCCGACACGGACGACCGTTGGAAGGACGCCGACAGCGTGGGGCTCTTGCGTGACGTGGTGGCACGTATCTGCAGGACGGGATGGGGCGTCGTCAACGTGGACATCACGATTGTGTGCGAAGTCCCGAAACTCGCTCCGTACATAGAGGAAATGCGCGCCAATCTCGCGGACCCGCTGCGCGTTGAAATGGACTGCGTGTCGGTCAAAGCCACGACCGTCGAGGGCCTCGGCGCCATTGGCCGCCGCGAGGGCATCGCAGCCATGGCCGTTGCGACCATCAGCGACTAAATTAATGGTTTTTAGATACATGAAATTCTACAATTCACTGACAAGAAAAAAAGAGGAATTCAAATCTATCGTTACAGGCAAGGTGGGCCTCTACACGTGCGGCCCGACTGTGTACGATTTCGCCCACATCGGGAATTTCAGGGCGTACATTTTTGAAGACATTCTGAGACGCACTCTCGAATACGCCGGATACGAGGTCACGCAGGTGATGAACCTAACTGACGTGGACGACAAAACGATCCGCGGCGCTATGAAGAACAACGTGTCTTTGAGCGAGTACACACGGAAGTATAAAGATTCTTTTTTCGCCGATCTCAAGACTTTGGGCATAGAACCTGCCGAACATTACCCGGCGGCTACGGAACATATTCCCGAAATGATTGCACTTATCGAGAGGCTTTTCGAACGAGGTTTGGCATACAAATCCGATGACGGCTCGGTGTATTTCAGCGTTGCGAAATTTCAGGAATACGGCAAGCTTGCCCACCTTGACCTCGAGGGCATGCGCTCAGGTGTTCGCATTTCGAACGACGAGTATGATAAGGATGCTGTTGGCGACTTCGCCGTCTGGAAGGCCTGGGATGAGGACGATGGCGATGTATGGTGGGATTCCCCATGGGGTCGCGGCCGCCCTGGCTGGCATATCGAGTGTTCTGCCATGTCCATGAAATACCTGGGGGAGAGCTTCGACATTCATACAGGCGGCATCGACAACATGTTTCCGCACCATGAAAATGAAATAGCCCAGGCGGAGGGCGCCACGGGCAAGCCCTTTGTGCATACATGGCTCCATTGCGCTCACCTGCGCGTGAACGGCGAAAAGATGTCGAAATCTCTGGGTAATTTCTACACGCTAAGAGACTTGAAGGAAAAGGGCTGCGATGGCCGGGAAATCCGCTACGTGCTTTTGGCGGGACAGTACCGGCAACCGCTCAATTTCACCTTCGAGGCAATTGCCGCCGCGCATTCAGCCCTTTCCAGGGTCGATGAGTTTGTGAGACTTGCCTCGGAGAGGGCGGGGGACGCCAAGCCGGTTGGGGATTCACCCGCATGGGTGGTTGAGCCTTTAGATGCTTTTGGAGCCGCGTTGTCTGACGATCTGAACACGCCGTTGGCGCTAGCAGCTCTTTATACGCTTATTGGAAATGGCAATAAAGCCGAGACTTCCGGTACGCTCGACTCCTATGCGGCCGCTCACGCATTGCGCGCGCTGGAGAGAATGGACGGCGTGCTCAATGTGGTTTTTAGAGCAGAGGTAGCTATTCCTGCCGAAGTCGAAACACTCGCCGCCCAGCGGGCGGAGGCGCGCAAGGCTAAGCAATGGGCTGATTCCGACCGCCTGCGCGATGAAATTTCAAATCTGGGGTGGACTGTGAAAGACACACCCGAAGGCCAGAGACTCAGCCCGAAATAGAAACTCCTATTCCGCTTCCAGAAAAGCGAGCTCGGAAGCCGCCTGCTCCCAGAGGGTGTTGACAGTGTCGAGCTCTTTTTGAATCTCAGAGAGGCGGCGGTTAATGCTCGCGAAGTCGGGTTTGACCTCGTCGTCTGCCGCGAGTTTTCCAACAAGCTGCGCCTGTTCACTCTCAAGGGTTTCGATGCGTTCCTCGGCAGCCGTGACGCGGCGTTTGAGGGAGTTCATCAAGGGCTTGACCTTTTCCCTTTCTAGTGCACGTTGCTTGCGCTGCTCTTTTTTACTAAGCGTCTGGGAACTGTCAGACGTATCGTATTTAGGATCTGAGCTGACATTTTTGGAGGCGTCGCTTCCAACTGTCTTCGGCAAATCCTTCTTCTCCTTGTTCTGGCGCTCGCGGAAATCATCGTAACCGCCGGGGAATTTGCGCACCACGTTGTCGGCGACTTCGATGATGTTTTCGGCGACCGCGCGAACAAATTCCACGTCATGGCTTACGATGATCACAGTGCCTTCGTATTTCACGAGCTCTTCCTCGAGTGCGCGGCGCCCATTGATGTCGAGGTGGGTGGTTGGTTCGTCAAGCACCAGCATGTTGGGTTTCGCTGCGTAGATGCGGGCGAAGGCGAGTCTGATTTTTTCACCGCCGCTAAGGACTCCTACGGCTTTAAAGGCATCGTCGCCGCTGAATCCGAATGCTCCGAGAAGCGTTCTAGCCGAGGCCTCTGTTAAACTGGCGTCCTCCAAGCGCACTACGTTCACCAGTGAACGTTCCGGAGGGATTGTTTCGGAAATCTCCTGCGAAACATAACCGGGAATCACCTTGTGGCCTAGAATCACCTCTCCCTCTGTGGGTGCACGCGTTCCGGCGAAGAGGCGGGCGAGGGTCGTTTTGCCCATGCCGTTGAAGCCCACGAGCGCCACGTGTTCGCCGCGTCCGATTTCGAACGAGACGTCGCGGAAAATCCAATTCTCACCGTCGTATGAAAAGCCGGCGTTTTTGACGGTGAGCGCAGTCGTGCCGCAATGGTGGAAATCGGGCAGGCGGATTTTGCCGGCGGAGGATGCTTGACGCGGCACTACGATTTCTTCCATCTTCTCGATCATCTTGATGCGCGATTGCACCTGCGGCGCCTTTGTGGGAGTGTAGCGGAAAGTGTCTATAAAGCGCTGCATCTGGTCGCGCAGCCTATCCTGGTTGCGTTTGGCGGCAACGAGCGTGTCGTAGCGTTGCACGCGTTCCTTGAGGTAGAAATCGTAGCCGCCGTTGTAGCGCGTGACAGTGCGGCCATCCACTTCGATGGTGATGTTGGTCAGCGTGCGCAGAAGATACCGGTCGTGTGAGATTATGAGCAGCGTGCCTTGATACTCGCGTAGAAAGTGCTGCATCCACTCGACTGCGGGCAGGTCGAGGTAGTTGGATGGTTCGTCAAGCATCAGCAAATCCGGGTGCGCAACGAGCGTGCGCACCATCTCGGCGCGCATCTTCCACCCTCCGCTGAACTCAGAAAATGGGTGTTCAAGCTTATCAGGATGGAAGCCGAGGCCGCAGAGCGCCTCCTTTACGCGCGCTTCTATATCGTAGCCGCCAAGGTGCTCGAACTCCGTCTGCAAATTGCCGAGCTTCGAAAGGGCCTGGTTGCGTTCTTGCGAATCCACGGGCAAGTCCGGTAGTTCCTTTTCGATGGCGTGCATCCGGCGGTCAAGTTCCTTCAGGCGTTTCGATGCACGCAGTGTGTACGAAAGCAACGTGTCTTCTTCACTCCACTTGTTGAGTTGCTGGTGCAGGTGTCCGATCGCGGGTTTTGAGCCTTCGAAGAGAACCGACCCGCGCTCCGGCGTGGTTTCACCGGATATGAGGTTGAAGATTGTGGATTTGCCTGCGCCGTTCGGGCCGAGGATGCCGCATCGCTCGCCCTTGTTGATCTTGAACGACACATTCTTCAGGACGTCCTGCGTGCCGAAATTAATGCTGACGTCTTGAAACGAAATCATTGCGCCGGAGACCACTCCTGCGGCTTGTTCTGTTCCTCGTTGTAGGACCGGGCGATCTTGTCGAGGATCCCGTTCACAAAACGGCCTGATTCACGCGTGCCGAAAAACTTGCAGATATCGACTGCCTCGTTGATCACCACGGGTTGCGGTGTTTTTTCCTGTGCGAAGCATATTTCGAAAATACCCATTCGCAACACATTGCGTTCCACGGTGCCGATGCGCTTGATGTCCCAGTTTTTTACAATGGAGGAGATGAGCTTGTCTATCTCCCCCCGGCGCTTCATAACGCCGCCCACTAGCTCTTCTGTGAAACTGCGTATGTGTCCCGGCGGCTGCAAATCGGATGCCTTATCATCGCGCAGGCGTATCTGTCCGTCCCAGAATTCTTTGAAAAGCTCCGCAGGATCCTTTTCCCTGTCGGGGTTGAGGTCGAGTTGGAAAAGTATTTGCACGGCCCATTCGCGGCCTTCGCGTCTCGTGGACATGTTGTTCTGGCTCCGTTGCGTTATATCTGGTCGAAAACCGAAACCATTTCCATGGCGGCAGCGGCCGCATCCCACCCTTTGTTGCCGGCCTTCGTCCCCGAGCGTTCCACCGCCTGCTCGATCGTGTCTGCCGCGATCAAACCGTTGACGACAGGCACGTCGTACTGGAGGCCTATGCCTGAGAGCGCCCTGGAAACCTGGGTGTTGATGAGTTCTGCGTGCGGCGTAGCGCCTTGAATAACGCATCCCAGCGCTATCACGGCGTCGAACTTCTTGGATTTGGCAAGACGTTGCGCAGCCAATGGAATCTCAGCGGCTCCCGGTACTCGGACAACCGAGATGTCGTCTGCCGCGCCGCCATGCCGGAGAAGACAGTCCTCAGCGCCCTTGAGGAGCTGGTCGGTGAAGAAGCTGTTGAAGCGGCTGGCCACGATGCCGAATTTTTTGCCTTGTGCTAGAAGTTTGCCTTCGAATATTTTCATTTGATTGTCTCCGAACAAATTTGGAACGGCACATTAAGCCTTAAAATCGCAAAAAAAGCAAGAATAAAACTTGACTAGCACTTTCAATACACGTAAAATCCGCGCCTGCTTGCATATGGAGTGCTTGCGTTCCGTAGCGTTTTTATTGCCACTGTTGATGGTTTTTGCCGCTTTCTTCCTAGACGGCACGCCCATGTCGGGCTGCCCGGATGAAATTGGGAAGTTTGGGAGATACACGGTATGAAGAGTATGCGGAAAACGCGCCGGTTGGACCGGTCGCAGATTGTTGTTGGTGCATGGTTGGGTGCGGCATGCGTGATGTTGGGCGGTGCCCTGACGGCAATCGCGCAGATGCCGGAGGTTGTCTACGTCGACCAAGACTACACAGCCGAGGAGAGCGGCGGCCACGTCTGGAACTACGATGCGTTTGCGTCCGTGCAGTCCGGCGTGGCTTCTGTCGCCACGGGTGGAATAGTCAATGTGGCATCTGGGTTATATGCTGAGCAGGTTACGATAGACAAACGGCTGCACTTCGTGGGTGCGGGTTCCGGTGCCGACGCCGGTTCGTCGACGATCGTGTCGAACGCCGCATGGCCTGTCGTCAAAATCACCGCGAACGGACTTGGCGACGGCGACCGTCTGTTGCTGGGCGATTTGCGCGTCACCGGCGCGACCGGCGGGAACCAGGCCAACAGCGCCATACAGATAGCCGATGGCGGGAGCTATCTGACGCTGACGAACGTGGCAGTGGTCGGCAACGCGACCTCGGGCATAAGGATGGACACCACGTCCAGGACTGTGACCAACATCGTATTCCAGTCGTGCCACATAAGCGGCAATTCGCATATCGGGCTCAATCAGCTTGATACGGTCAAGGTGCGCGGTATGAGATTAGAAGACTGCGCGCTAAACACGAACAACATCGGGTTCTACTCCAGCGGCGACCTGACGGGTCTGACGGTGGATGGCGGAACGTTCATAGGCAACACGGATTCGGGCTTCCACTCGCTGAAATTCAACAGTTTCACAGAAAAAGAGCCCATGGTGATGCGCGGTTTCAAATCCTATGGCAACAAGCGAGGTGCCGTGATCAGGTACTGGGGGCCGTTCACGATAAGCGACGCATCAATTAGCGGAAATAAGGAAGAGGGGCTTTCGGGTGGGCCCTCGGCGGACATTGCCGGACCAATCGTGATCAGCAACGTCGTCTGCAACGCCAACGGCAAGTACGGCCTGTGGGTTATAGACTACGCCCCGTTTGATCTTGCGGACTTCCGCGTTTACGACAGCAGCTTTTCGGATTGCCGTACGGCGACCCTCGGCTACGGTGTCAATCTCTACCTAACGGGCAGCGGGTCGTTTACGACCAATTTTTTCATGACCGGATGCACCATCACAAACAACAACTGGGGCGTCTATCTGCGCAACAACAACACGGGCGCGAGTTTCGCGGACTGCCGCATTCGCGAGACGTTCATCGACGGCAACGGCACCGGCGTAGTCGCCAAGGTGACGTCCGGCACCGGCAGCGCGGCGGCGGGCGTGAACTTCGCTGACAACAGCCTGTCCGGAAACATAGCCGGCGTGGTTAATCTCGACACCGTCTACACCCTGAACATGCCTTCGAACTGGTGGGGCGGGATCCTAGGCCCCGTGCACGTCGAAAACCCGGTTGGAGACGGTGAGGTTGTCAAGGGACTCGTCGCCTTCAACCCCATTTTGGGTAGTGGCGTTGATTCGAAACCCTTGAAACCGGGATTCCAGCCAGGGGCTGCCAACGCTTATGACGTTCCTGCGAAGAGTACGTTCATACTCGTATGGTAAACACAACCGCATGGTTGCGCCGGATTACCAAAGTAAAATTTAGGGTCGCCGGACAGAGTGAATGCAATCTTGGGCAAGGTAAATGCACGGCCTCGCGCCGAGGTGCATTGACTCTGCCTTAAGTTCGCGTTCTGTGGCGTCGGCGAGGCGTTTTTGCGGTTTTCAGGAGGCGGAATCGCGTTGTGGACGTGGATTTGAGCCTGATCGAGGCCATAGGTCACCCAACCCATGGCGCAGGCTCCGTTTGCGGCAGAGTAGA
>JALHHX010000148.1 GCA_022837245.1 Lentisphaerota bacterium | reverse complement strand
CCGATGCCGAGGTCCTTGCAGCGCTTGGCCACCGTCCCAATCGCGGCGCAAATCGGATCGTACTGTTCGTTGGTCATGTCCTCAGGGAGGAATCCGCAATGGGTCACAATCGCGGGCGCGCCAAGTTCGACCGCGAACTCAGCCCAGTTCATGAGCGCCTCCATGCGCGCCCAGCGGTACTCCACAGGCACGAGTCCAAGCGTCACGGGCCCTTGCGTGAAATTCCATTTCGCCGGTCCCGGCACGCCTGACCAAAAGGCCGATATGCGGACACCCTTGTCAGCAGCGCGCTTTCTTGTGGCAGCTGCGATTTCCTTTTTGCACTTCGAACTGTCCCAGCTAACCACTTGGCAGCAGTCCAGACCGAATTCCGCCACCGCGTCGATGTTGCTGCCGTCAGGACGCAACCCGCTTATTACCCCTACTGATGTTTTCCTGGCTTCGCTCATTTCCCTATTAACCTGATATCTGATATAAAAAACACGCCACGCCTTTCGGCGAGTAAGAAAATGACGGGGATTCTACCACGTCCCCTTTTTTTTTGGAAGCAATATCGTATCCGACTATACTATTCGAATCTTCCGTATCGTTGTATAGCGGCCATCGCAAGACGCATGCTCGTAAGGCGTGTGCCGTTGTTGATCGAGCCTGCGGTGGCGAAGTTCAGTCCGCGTGTTTCACGGGTAAGGTCGAAATCCCTGAGGAATTCCGAGACGATGTTGACAGTATCGTTTCGGCTGTAGGTGAAAGGGGCAAGCTGGCCGTCGATCACCGCATTGGGGCAATAGCGCCGTATGTCAGACACCGACACCGTGGGGCCGAAGTTTGTCCCGGTCATATCCAGTTCGCCAAGCAGAGGAAGCAGGTGCCCCATGGCAGAGTCGCTATGTTGATAGCGACGGTCTTTCGCGTCCGGCGAATAACAACCAAACACAGCCCTGTGAATTGGCATGGCGAAGGCTTCATACATGTCTGGCGTGAAAAGGCAGCTGTTGTCGTCAGCCCAGCCCCAACCCCTCGGAGTGGTCTCCGGGGTGAACCCTGCCTCTTCATCAAACACACGCGCCCGCGCCAATATAGCGCGGCGAAGCACATCCGAGAATCTGCGGAAGAGCGCTTCGTCATCGTAATAAAGCAAGAGCAAGTTCTCAGGTCCGAATATCGAACAAGCAAACGTGCACGGCCCGCGCTGGGAGCGGTAGAGCGGAACCTTTTCCCCCATTGCCAAAAGACGGGACTTTTCAGAATCCCAATCTTCGGGCAGCAGGAAGTCCCGCAGGTTCTCTAGACGTTTTTCAACACGGTCCAGCAACGAGGACAGCTCTTCAGGCGTATCGGCCGATTGGTGCAGCCACCATGATCCGTTGCCTCCGCCTTCCCAAACGTTCTTAGCCTCGAAAAGATCGTGGAGCTGCTTTACCGGGGGCCAGCGTTTTTGAGGATCCCTCGGCTTTTCAGTTAGCAGACGCTTTCCAACGGTCTTTTCCGCGATGTCGTTGTAGCGCTTGGACACTTCGAGCGCCCATGGCTCGTCATTTTGAAAACGCCGGTAATCCTCCTCCATTCCCAGCTCCGCGAACACGCACTCGTTGGTGAGGTTCGCGCCAAAACAGCACTGCGGGATGTCCATGCCGAAGGGATTGCGCCGCGCCACTGCCTGGTCGCGCCAGAAGGCGTCCATATCCACTGGCGCCATCCCGGCGTTGGCCTCCGTATCGGCGATCAGACTATCCACCTTAAGCCGATTGTCTCTCGTTAAATTGTCGTAAGCGCCCATTGCAGATTTGTCCTCCCATTGCAGGTTTGTCTTTTTGACTTATACATCGTCAAGGCTGCAGTTTCTTAGCGAGATTCCGCAGATTCCCGCGCCGCTTGCCTCGACCACTTTCACACCAACGAGCTTGCCGATATCTTCCTCGCGCATGCCCTTGATACGCGCATCGACATACTCGCTCGTCCACCCGCGCCCAACACCTCTGGAATCAACGCGTTCCACGAGCACTTCCGCCTCGCCGCCAACGAATGATTCTGCGAATTCGCGTTTTTTACGCTCGCCAATCGCGATCAATTCCCTCGCTCGTTCACGTCGCACCGCCATCGGAACCGTCCCCGCCATATCCGAGGCAGGCGTGCCAGGACGCTCGCTGTACGGGAACACATGCAGGTTACCAAAAGGATAACGCTCGATCATCTTCACCGTCTCCGCGAACGCAGCATCGTCCTCCCCCGGGAACCCCGTAATCACATCAGCTCCAAGCCCAAGCCGTGGCACTTTTGAGAGCGCGTACTCTACCGCATCCATGTACTCGCGCGGCGTGTAGCGCCTCCGCATCGCGTGCAGCACACGCGAGTCACCGCTCTGCAGTGGATAATGCAAAGTGTGGCAGAGTCCCGACCCCGCCACGGACATCAGATCCACTATGGAACGCTCTGCCGTTCCAGGCTCAACCGAGCTGAGGCGGATACGGGCCACGCCTTCAACACGCGCCGACGCTTTTGCAAGCTCGGCGAGCCCCATTGCGCCTTCGCTCCAGCACGCCACGTTTACTCCGGTCAGCACAATCTCCCTGTAGCCATTTGAAGCCAGCCCCGCTATCTCGCGCATAATGTCGTCGAACGGTCTGCTCTTCGGCTCACCACGCGCATCTGGCACTATGCAATACGCACAGCGGAAGTTGCATCCGTCCTGGACTTTCACCGAGGCGCGCGTGGAGGCAAACCTCGGCAGATACGCCCCTTCAGTTCCAGAGAGCGCATGCAAAACGATACTGGCGATCTCCTCCGCATTGGCAGTTGCGCATTCCATATCCCCTTCGCCTTTGCCGACAACGGCGTCAACGCCCGATTCGAATATCTTGGACGTGTCGGCGATAGACGCCGTACACCCCGACATTATCACGCAATCCACCCCATTGCGTTTTGCAGACCGCGCCAATCGCATAGCCTCGTTCTGGGCTGTAGCCGTGACGGCGCACGTGTGCAACACAAGAACATCGCACGGCTCATTGCCGCCGACAACTTCGTACCCTTCGTACTCAAGCGCACCGGCCACTGCCGCCGCTTCCGCGTGGTTCAGCCGGCACCCCATAACCTTAAGGCCGATTTTCACGCGCCGCATCTCCTCAATATTCGAGCCACCGCAAAATCCTCCCAGTGCCGCGCTCGTAAACGCATTGCACCGCCACGACAGCCCCGCCACGACGCGCCGTGGCCGTTATGCGGAACAAGCCGCTCTCCACGCACATTTGCTGCGAGATAAGTTGCAGGACGCGCGCTTCTTCCTGAGTGACGGGATCTCCACCCCCGCCCGCCAACAGTTTCCGGGCCTCAACCAATCCTATAGATTCGAAATATTCTCCCCGTGCACGCGATCTCGCCACACGTCCGTATAGTCGCTCAGCCGTTCCCGCGTCACCTCCGACCCCAATCACCAACGCCATAAACACTTCGCGCCCTGCGGTGTTGACGTTCACTTTTCCTTTGCCCAGTACGCTCAGGTGAGGCAACGCGCGTGCCAACGCCTCGTGATACGTTACCGGCGCCCCCAGCAATTCTTCTTCAGCATAAAGCATGCGGTTTGTCTCCACCGCCCTCAACGCACTCCACCACGAATAGGCCGCCCGCGCCTGCCCAGTCGCTTGATCCGCCCCAAGCGGAGCATCGCGCGGCGACACGGCGTCCATAAGAGCGCCAAGCGCCGCCTCGTTCGCATCCTGGAATTTTAAACGTGCCTGCTCGTCCTCGACCGACACCTCAACATCCCCCGAGACAAACCCGAGCGCCCATTCCTCTCGCACGTGGTCGACGCCGTTGGTGTCGCCATCAATCATCCACGCCGCAAGCGCCGCGGCTGAACTTGCCGACCTGCGCAGCTCGCCCCGCAGAGCCGAATCTCCGCTTACAGCAAGGCGTGACGCAAGTATCGCGCCCGCGCCGAGCGCAAGCGAAGCAACAACCGCAACCACGACGATTACAAAGACGAGCATTGATCCGCGACGACCTGTCTTCATTGCGCATCCCTTCCCGCGAGCGCGTAATCCGAACAGGCTATGGACACGTCCATCTCCTCGGCGCCAAATCTTATCCTGACAATCCCCGGGTAATTTTTGCGTCCCCATTCATCGAGCAGCTCCATCTCGGCCGGGGCCGGCGTCCCTTCTTCCGACGTCTTGCCGGCGTATCCGAACCGCACTACACCGATCGCGCTGAAGTGCTCAATCGTCTCCGTCCCGTCGGGGCGTGTCAGAGTTCTGACCATGCCACCTTCTGGAGCGGCCCTCCATTCGATGCGCGCAGCCTCGACTGAATTAGTCGTTCGTGCAGGAGACCACAAGCGCGCGAATGACATTCTATCCCTGGCGCCAACGAAACGAGCACCGCCAATCGGCATTGCAGATCTCGCATCGGAGCTTATCGCGGCGACAAACCGGGCGCGTTCCATTTCCGCTGCGCCGGACGATTGCACCGTTGCGAACGACGTCATTCCGACGCTCATGACTCCTAGTGCGGTTGCGGCAATAAGCGCTCCGATTGCCGATGCAATCAGCAGCTCGACAAGGGTGAACCCGCTGTGACGCGTGTTCACTGCTCGCCTCCTCCGCCCGTACGCAGCGGCGGGAAAAGAATAAGGGACGAACTGCGTTGCGAGCCGTCCCTGGTTGTTGCCACCGCCTCCACGCGGTTCGTGGCAGAGTCACCACCCTGCCACGTGCGAACCACTAAATGAAAAGAATCCGTATCCAAGCCCCGCAATTCCGGCACTTCTGCGCCGACACGCATCGTGGAGGCGGCAGAAGTTGTGGAAATATCCGCTGCTGTCTGAGCACGGAGCGCTGCGGTTGATTCCGCCGCGCCTCGCACCACGATCGAGAAGACACCGAGCGCGGGGATAAGAACTGCCACGCCGATCGCCATCGCGATCAGAACTTCCACGAGCGTGAACGCTCCAGACTTGGGGACGCGGTCTTTTATTTTTGCTTTTTGAGCGCGGCGACGACCAGATCGCCGACTTCGGTTGTGGAGAAGCCCATTTTACCAGCAGCCTGGCTCTTCATCTGCTGGGTCACGGACATAACCGCCGCCTCGATGGCCGCCGCGGCCTTCGTTTCGCCCAGGGTGTCGAGCATCATGGCGCCGGCGCTGATCGCGGCTATCGGGTTGATGACGTTGAGTCCGGTGTATTTGGGGGCGGAACCTCCGATCGGTTCGAACATGCTGAGTCCGCCGGGGTTGATGTTGCCGCCTGCTGCGACGCCCATCCCTCCCTGGGTCATGGCGCCGAGGTCGGTGATTATATCGCCGAAGAGGTTCTCGGTGACGATGACGTCGAACCACTCCGGGTTCGTGGTGGCGTCGACATGGGCATAGTCCGTCTTCACATCGGGGTACTCCTTGGCGATTTCGTGGAAGGCGCGCTCCCAGAGACCGAACACGTAGGTGAGCACGTTCGTCTTGCCGCAGAGAGTGAGCTGGCCGATTTTGCCAGCCTTGACATCCTCTTCCTTCAGACCACGCCAGGGGGATTTCTTCGAGTGGCGTTTGCGGACGAGGTCGAAAGCGTAGCGCAGGCAGCGATCGACCTGGAAGCGGGTGTAGATCATCTCCTGGGTCGCGACCTCATTTGGTGTGCCAGTCATGACGTTGCCGCCGCAGCCGGTGTATGCACCGCCGCTGTTTTCGCGGACCACGACGTAGTCGATGTCCTCCGGGCCTTTGTTTTTGAGAGGGGTTTCAACTCCGGGGAAGAGTTTAACGGGGCGGAGGTTGATGTACTGATCGAGGGCAAAGCGGAGTTTGAGCAGGAGCCCCTTCTCCAGGATGCCGGGCTTCACGTCGGGGTGACCGATCGCGCCGAGATAGATGGCATCGTGCTTCTTCAAGGTCTCGACTTCATTGTCGTCGATAATCTTGCCTGTGGAGAGGTAGCGTTCACCGCCGAAATCATAATCCTTGAACTTCACTGAGAAGTCGAACTTGCGTGCCGCCGCTTTGAGCACCTTCACGCCCTCGGCGGTCACTTCGGGGCCGGTGCCGTCGCCGCCGATTACGGCAATGTTGTAGGATTTCCCTGCCTTTTCTTTGCTTTTCATGTTTTTATTGTCCTTTGGAATTGTTGTGTTTTGAAACTAAAACGGATCGCCTGCTCAGAAGAAAAAACCGAGGCCCGCCCTGATGTTGACGTCGGTGCCTGTCAGCCCCTCGTCGTCCGTATAGACATCGTCCGTAGCCGCAGACGCATTGAGCGAGATATTAAGCGCTACCTGAGGCGAGAGAAAATAGTCCAAGCCCACTGAGCCGCCGATGGCCAGGGCGTAGGCGTCGTCGTCTGCGGCTTCGGCGTATGCGAGCCCTATCTGGGCGCCGATATATGGAGAAAAAAGGTTGTGGCCATTGTCAAAGAAATGGTATTTGCAGGTTGCACCGCCAGAGACTCGCGTTATAAAGTCGTTGTCTCCTATGTTTACGTATCCACCGGCCATGAAGGAGTCTTGAATATATTGTCCTAAATAGAAATCTGATTGTATATCGGTGCCCAGAATCGAATCTGAGTCGATCATTAGCGAACCGCCCGCGCCCCAGGTTCCTGCCTCCGTCCACACTGCGCCAGCGCGTGGCACGAGCATTCCCGATATCACGATTAAAGCTACAACTGCTGATTTCTTCATAAAGCCTATTTACCTTTTGTTTGTTTGGGGCATGGTCAAAAAACACCGCCGTTCAAACATGGCGGCAACTCGCATACTCCACCACATTACGGCGATTCTGTCAAGAATTACGACAAAACGAAATCGGTGAAATCGAGCTCGTCGGCGTGATCGCGGCGGCCTGGCACGAGCCTCACGAGCGTGGGCGATTCGAGCGTCAGGTGCCAGGTGTAGTCTGTGAGTGGTTCTAGGAACCGCATGTCGTGGCTGACGAGTATCATGGCGCATGGACATGCGGATAGCGCGCCCTCGAGGCATTCGATGCTGGGCAAGTCCATGTGGTTGGTTGGTTCGTCCATCACGATCAAATGCGGGCCTCTTGTGACGCCCAGTGCGAGCAGCAGCTTGCGGATTTCGCCGGGACTTGGCTGTTCGCTCTCGAGCAGGCGTCCGGGACGCGACCCCAGGCGGCTGACGCACGTCATCACCTGCCCCAGTTTGTCCTTGGCCAGCGCTTTGACCTCATCCAGGATGGCCTTCGACTCATCGGCTTTGATTTCCTGCGGGATGCTGATTAGGCGTTCCGGCTGAACGTTGATCTTTCCAAGGAGGCGTTTGAGCAACGTGCTTTTGCCCAGGCCGTTCGCGCCGGTGATGGCGATGCGGTCGGTGGGCGAAACAATAAGATCAGGATAGACTAGTTTACGACCGCCGCCGAGCGGGAGTTCCCCTTTAGGAATGGAGAGCACGGTGCTGCGCATAGAGGATTTGCTCTCCTCGAGCCAGAACCCCATCTCGTATTCCTTGCGGATGTTTATGGACGCGCGCGAGGCTTCGAGTTCGGAGGCGCGTTTGCTGAGCGATGCGCTTTGCGACGATCCGCCGCGTGCGTTCTTGCCGGTCATTTTGGCCAGGTTGCGCTTCTCGCGCCCGTCGTGGTCATTCTTGTCCAGCTTTTTAAACTTCTTGCCCTTGCTTCGCGCCAAAGCCTGTTCAGCCTGTTCGAGCTGGTTCTGCGCGGCTTTTTTCAGGCGTTGCGCGGCATTTTTGGTTTTCTCGTCCTTGGACCGCGCTTCAAGCTGCTCGAGGCGATCTTGTTCCATGCCAGCGGTGACGCCTCCCGGGCGCAGCACGGCGGACGGAGGGTTGATGAAAAGGCATTGCGTGCAGAGCGAATCAAGGAGTTCCCTGTCGTGGCTCACGAGCAGCCCGACGCCCTTGTAGCTTTTGAGCGCGGCGATGAGCATGTCGCGCGCGTCTGCGTCAATATGGTTCGTGGGTTCGTCGAGAGCGAGCACCTCGGGGTTGTCCCACATCACCACTGCGATCTGCATGCGTTTGCGTTCGCCGTGGCTCAGCGTGTCCCAGCGGTCGAACCAATCTTCCCTTATACCGAGCTTCTCCTTGAGCCCCAGCGCTTCGACGTCTTTGGCCATCCGGAAATCATCCATCCCTTCGGGGGAGGTGTCCGTGCGCTGGACGGCATAGCGGCTTGTGGACAGGTGGTGGATCGTGCCCTTCGATGGTTCAAGCCCGCCGGTTGCGAGCTGCAGCAGCGTCGTCTTGCCTGCGCCGTTGGGGCCGACGATTCCGGTCCAGCCGAGCGTGAAGTGCGCATCCAAATCCGTAACGAGCATTTTCGTCATGCCCGGATACGCGAAAGACACGTGTTCGAAACGTAAAAACCTAGCCATAATACACCATC
>JALHHX010000147.1 GCA_022837245.1 Lentisphaerota bacterium | reverse complement strand
CGCTGAAGGCCTTTTTAACCAGTTGATGCTCACGCTCACGCATCATGGCAGTTCCCATGCGGTTTTTCACCTCAATGGCCAGCGCAGTGCGGATGGCCTGAAGGAATCCCGGGGTTCCACCGTCTTCCCTCAGCTCAATGTCGTCGATGTATTTATACTCACCCCACGGATTTGTCCAATCCACGGTACCTCCTCCAGGATTGTCAGGGGTTTCGCTCTTGTAAAGAGCCTGATCAAACACCATCACACCCGAACTGCCGGGGCCGCCTAAAAACTTGTGAGGGCTGAAAAAGATGGCATCCAACTTCTTCATCTCATCATCGGCCGGGTGCATGTCTATATCAACATAGGGTGCCGATGCGGCAAAGTCGATGAACGCTACACCTCCGTATTCGTGCATCAGTTTAGCCATTTCATGGTAGGGGGTTTCAATTCCGGTTACGTTGGAGCATGCAGTGAAGGCTCCGATTTTGAAACTTCTATTCTTGTGCTTTTCAAGCTGTTCAATCGTCATTTGCTCGATCATATCGTCTATGAGCGTAGGCTCCTCGGATTTCAATCGCGCGTAGATGCCATCGAATGTCGGAGCAGCGGCCGCAAGGTGTTCGCCATATTTCGCGAAACCGAATTCGGGGTCTACAACTTCTTTGAAGACCTCTGCAATGTCGTCTAGAAATAGCGACCCCATTAGCCTGGCTTTATCCTGCATACCAAGCGTTCCGAAAAAGGCGTAAAGATTGTCTTGCCACAGACCCTCCTTCGTAGGATCGAGTTCGTCGAAATTCGTGTTCCATGGAAGGAAGTCTGGTTGTGCGATGCGCCACGCCAGCTCTGGGCTTTTGTTCTGAAGAAACGGTATAACGCAATCTATTGCGCGCAAGTATTTCGGAAAATCATCTAGGAACACCCTCAGATGTTCCGATGGATCGGCGATATCCATTGCCAAATCGGCCGCTGCCGCCAGTCCGCCCTGAGAGAAAAGCTTCAGCGCGAGAGCGATCGACATATCGAAGTGAACCGCTTCAACCCCGTTTTTCTTGAGAAGCCCTGATATAACTGGCATCGCCGGATACGGCGTATTCAGTTGAACCATAGGCGGGGTAATCAGCAGAACCTTCATTAAGTTCACTCTCGTTTTGAGACGAAAACAGACTGCTCGGGACAGTTGGCGACGAGCCAGAGGCCGGAGGATTCCAATGCGTCTCCACTTACAAGACGCAGAATCGGGCGTACGGCGTTCGGCATGCTCTCTACGAGCATTGGGAGCCATTCGGGCAGCAGGTTAGGGGCGGCCTCTATTCTGGCGATGTCGATGTGGTTGCCTGGACGGTTCGGGAAGAGTGCGAAGTAAACAATGTTCATTTCGACAAGCTCTGCGAAGAAGTGCGTGCCGAGCGAAATGTCAGGAGTAAGCGATGCATGCATCTGCGCTACTTCGCAAAGCGCCGACACGTGGTTGATTTCCGAGAAATTCACGGGCACACCGAGCCATGCCATGTGTGTTCCCCAACGTCCGGGCGCGATCGCGAGCGCGGTGCCGCCGCGTTTTCCGATTTCACGGTTGATGTAGCCGATGTCGTGCGCGACTTCATACCGGTCCATCTCCAAAAGCTTGCCATACTTCTCTGTGTCGACGTATATGATCCAGTCTATCCGAGCGAGTCGGCTGTGTCCTACAACCGCGCCACGGCTGGTGATGAGCGCGTCCTCCGCGTTGCCTACCAACTTGGGCACGTTCGGATTGTGCGTGCCCTGGACTTGAAGCGCACGGCATTGGAGCATATTGATGCGGTAATCGCCAGTGTTGATAAAGTTTACTGCGAACTCCGTGTCAACAGGACGGCCATATGCCGTCTCGAGTGCGCCGAGTATGGCCCGCATGTCGGCCACAAAATTTGATTCGGTCAAAAACTTGTCGAAGTAAAGCGTGGCTCGACTGGCTGTCCGCCCTTCGGAACCGCTATCGTAAGCAGTGAACAGCTCAGAAGTTACTCTATCAGCATCAGACGCCATCGCGCCAAAATTGCCAGAAGCTAGATCATCGGCTTCGAGATCTATGTAGTCCACGCGGCGCTGCGAGTGTCGGATCATGTCAGCCTCATCGGCCTCAGGACGGCGCAGCGGGTCGTTAAGGGCAATCACGCGCGTGTAGTCGTCATCCACGCGGTCAACCGCTCTTGTTCCAAGTCCGTAAACTAGGCGCAAAACGCCTGCCTTTGGATCGATCTCCTTGCTCCAGGCGAACGGATTGTACGAAAATCCCACGCCCGCGAGGTGCGGATGGAATCTGTTGGTGTGAAGGATCCCCGTGACGCGCATGACGAGCAGAGCCATCTGTTCGTCGCGCTGCAGGAGATTGTGACGTTCACGGTATATCAGCGCCTCACGGCTCATTGTGCTCGCATAGACGCGCCGCACTGCATCAAGGAACGAGGCTAGGCGGGTTTCACGTGTGCCCTGGTTTGCGCAAAACACGCTTTCGTATTTCCCAGCGAACGCATTGCCGTAGTTGTCTTCGAGCAGTGAGCTGGAGCGCACTATTACCGGGTACTGGCCAAAATAGTCCAGCATTTCCTCGAACTGCCGCAAGACGTGGTCAGGGAAAGTTCCCTGGAGAATTTTCCCGCGTGCCACGTCGACGTCGTCCAGAAAGGTCTCTGGGGATCTTTGTTTTTCCCTGTAATGCCAAAGTCCGTTACGAACGAGGAAAGTGTAGAATACGTCCGCGCCGACGTAGAAGGAATCGTGAGGTTCGAGGCGCTTGGCCACTTCCGGTTCTTTGGCATTGATAATTTTGCGCGCGATAAGCATGCCGACTGTTTTGCCGCCGATGAGGCCGGTGCCTACCATACGGCTACGTATAGCTAGAAGGTCGGCTATGCTCAGGTAGATCGCCGCGAGTGGCATGATTGAGTCGTCGCGCGTGACGATCATTCGGGCGAGCAGGCTCCATACTGCAGTGGAGTTGCGTTTGGCGACGGCGTGCTCTGGGTCGCCCAGCCTGGCGACGATCTCCTCCGCCTGCTCCAAAACGTCCTCTCCATACTTTTCGTCGGCGACCCAGTCTGGACCAGCATTTGAAAGCACTTCGGCGATCAAGGCGCTCGACCGCACTATTTCGAATTCCCCAGAGTCCTTCCATTCGTGTAGCAAATGGATCGTCGGCGTATGGCGGAACTGCGTCTTGACCGGCCGCACATAGAGGCTTCCTTTGTTGTTGAACACGTCTATGAAAAGCTGCGTGGTAGATTGCACCGGTTCGGTGGCGTGGCGTGAATGGTGTCTTCGCAGCAAGCCGAAAAAGGCAACCGACTCCATCAGGTAAAGGTACGGGCACGTCAGCATGAAAAAGTTGCCGAGCATTGCGTCAGAGTACCAGTCGGTCGCCAGATCAGACAGGCAATCGAAAACAAAATAAGCGCCCTGCCCCGCCTCTTTAATGGCGTCGTGTATGCGGTGTATGAACGTCTCGAAACCGTCCTCCGGACGCAGTTCGAGGCGTTTGCATGGGAAATCGTCGGGCAGCAGTGGCGCGTGGCGCGCGAACCGCAAGTACCATAGCGCGCGCCCGTCTCGCACAGCCGCCTCGGCGTACGGCATTACAAAGGCTTTGTAATCCTCGATCCCCACAACATGCCAGACGATGTTGTCGCCTGCCATGACGCCCTTGAGGATCTCATCCAGCGATGGCATTCCCGTAGTATCCACCGGGTCGTTGAAGTCGCGTATCAAACGGTCTTCCCGGGAATCGCTTTTGATTCCCAGGAACGACGCCATGGTGCGTTTGAGCTCTTCGAGGGTGGTGTGTTTTTCTGTCATCGCTTCGATTCCCCCTTTATAATGCCGTCCGTCTTGACGGCTTCAGCTTACACCACGCCTTGGGCGAGCATGGCGTCAGCAACCTTGACGAAACCGGCGATATTAGCGCCGACGACGTAGTTGCCTTTGCTGCCGAACTCCTCGGCGGTGGCGTATGCCGTGTCGTGGATCGACTTAATAATGCCCTTGAGCTTCGAGTCGACCTCCTCGCGCGACCACGTTATGCGCATCGAGTTCTGCGTCATTTCGAGTCCGGAGGTGGCAACGCCGCCTGCATTCGAGGCCTTGCCTGGCGCAAAGAGGACCTTGGCGTTGTGGAAGATTTCGATTGCTTCGGGGCGTGTCGGCATGTTGGCGCCTTCCGCGACAAGCCTGCAGCCGTTTGCGAGGAGCGTCTTGGCATCGTACGCGTTGATTTCATTTTGCGTGGCGCACGGGAAAGCGGCGTCGCATGGGATTGCCCACGGGCGCTCGCCCTCCAGATACTGCGAGCCCTTGAACTGCTCCGCATATTCGCTTATGCGGCCTCGGCGGCTGTTTTTGAGGTCTTTGATCCAGGCGAGTTTCTCGAGCGAAATGCCGTCCTTATCGTGTATAGTTCCAGATGAATCGGATACGGCTAAAACCTTAGCTCCAAGTTGATTTAGTTTCTCTACGGTGTACTGTGCCACGTTGCCGGAACCGGAGACTACGCAATTTTTGCCTTGGAAATCCTCCCCTTTTACGGCGAGCATGTTCTGCGCAAAATAGACGCAGCCGTAGCCTGTTGCTTCAGGACGTATAAGAGAGCCGCTCCAGCCAAGTCCCTTGCCCGTCAATGTGCCTGAGAATTCGTTGCTAACGCGTTTATACTGGCCAAACAGGTACCCGATTTCGCGAGCTCCGACCCCGATGTCGCCAGCGGGGACGTCCGTGAACTGCCCGATATGGCGGCTAAGCTCAGTCATAAAGCTCTGGCAGAACGCCATCACCTCGCGGTTCGACTTGCCCTTGGGGTTGAAATTCGAGCCGCCCTTGCCACCGCCCATGGGCAGCGTGGTGAGGCTGTTTTTGAATGTCTGCTCGAAACCAAGGAACTTCAGGATGCTGAGGTTGACAGAGGAATGGAAACGCAGGCCACCCTTGTACGGGCCGATGGCGCTGTTGAACTGGACGCGATACCCTTTGTTCACCTGGATCTTCCCGTTGTCGTCGACCCACGGAACGCGGAAAGCGACGATTCGTTCCGGCTCGACGATTCTCTCCAGGATGCTGTTCTGCTCGTACTGCGGGCGCGCCGCCAGAACTGGCTCGAGCGTCTCGAGAACTTCCGTTACCGCTTGCTGAAACTCCGGCTCATTGGGGTTGCGCATGGCGACGGACGCGATGATTTCTGATGTGTAGCTCATTTGTTTTTGTGTTTGGGTTGGTTGAATCAACAGGTGGGGAAGCTTAGAAAAAAACCGGCGCCATTACAATAAAAAATCGGTCGCCGCATTGACTCATAATTAATGACACCGAAATAACTTTAGAATCTTTTAGGTTGCGTCATAAATGACGACACTGAACAATCGGGAGTTATGAATATGTC
>JALHHX010000146.1:5399-10903 GCA_022837245.1 Lentisphaerota bacterium | reverse complement strand
TTCAGCTCAACTCATAGAGGTCGTAGTCCGGGTTGCCCGCTGATCGTGGAAGGGCTGTCGCACGACCCATGAACAATACGAGAACTCAACACTCACAAGTTGAGTATGCTATGCGCATTTTTAACAGCGCTGTGCCTGTTTCCACGGTCAAATCGGCCGAAAGAACACAACAACAGGAGGAAAAGGGTCATGAAAACAAAAAAAATGCTGAGCTTATGCTTCGCGACATTCTCGTCTCTTCTCATTTTTACGCTTTCCGCTTCGGCGACTGACGTTTACGTGTCTTCAACCGGCACGGCCACGGCGCCGTATGACTCCTGGGCGAACGCCTTCACCTCAGTGCAGGCCGCCTTCGACTACGCGCAGACTAACGCCGTGGTGTCCAACATATACCTGAAGGGCGAGGCGTTCGCCGCCGCCGCCGACGGCACGAAGGTATATTCGCTCGCCAGCCGCTCCGACCTCGCCATCCGCGGCGGCTACGAGGCGAATCCGTCCAATCCGACGCTTCCCGGTCCGCGCGATCCGGCCCAGTGGCCTACCGCGCTGGCGCGCAGCGGCACGACGCCGCAAGGCCGCGTGCTGAGTCTCTCGGGGCTGAGCAACGTGACGTTTGAGAGCGTCACGATCACGGGCGGCAGGTACAACCAGGGGGGAGGCATCAATATTGCCTCCAGTTCAGGCGGAGTGGTGTTCGACAATTGTATTGTCTCCAACAACTATGCGACTTACGGGCAGGGCGGCGCCTTCTACATCGCTTCCAGCACCGTCACGTTGACCAATTCCGTCGTGACAGACAACACGTGCGGACGCGGCAACGACGGCACCCAGGCGCGAGGCGGCGCGGCCTACCTCGCGGCCTCGGGCGTGCTGAACGTGTACCGCTCGACCATCGCGAACAACAACGCCTTGTCATCCCGGACACAGCCGAGCTACGGCGGCGCCGTCGATCTGGAAGCAACCACAGCCGAACTCAACGTCTGGAATTCGGTCGTCACCAACAACGCCGCCACCACGGAATGGGCTGGCGGCACGGGAAGGGGCGGCGCGATCTACAACAATGGCGGCAAGGTCCGCCTGCGCAACGTGTTGCTCGTCCGGAACGCGACGGCGTTGACGGGAACGGATGCAAGCAGCGCCATCATGTCGCTGGGAACCGCGCCCTACGTGCTCCTCGAGAACTGCACGGTCGCGGACAACGACGCCGGCAAGGCCGGCAGCGTCGCCCTTCGCCGCAGCACCGGCGTCTTCGCCGTGACGAACTCGATCGTGGTGAACCATGTCACGGATCTTTTCAACTTCAATCTCGCCCATGTCGGGTACTCGAACATAGGCGACGGCCAGAACGCCGGATTCCTGGGTTGCCATTCGGTCGTTCCCCAATTCGCCGACACGCTCTTCTACCACCTGAAATCCACGGCCGGCCACTACGCGGGCGGCACCTTCAGCGGCGGCGCCTGGACGACGGCCGCCATCAGCAGCCCGCTGATCGACCGCGGCGATCCCGCGTCGGCCTACGGACTTGAGCCGGCGCCCAACGGCGGACGCGTCAACATGGGCGCCTACGGCAACACCGACGTCGCCGCGAAGACGCCGACCGTCTCCGCCACCATGCCCGCAATTTCCAACCCTGGCGTTGGATTCCGCAGCCACACGGTCGCGAACCTCGGCGCCACGCTGACCGACGATGGCGGCCAGCTCCCCGACGTCGTGTTCCACTACTGGGAGTCGGGAACCACCGCGACGAATTCTGTGCCCGCCGGCATGCGCGAGGAGGGGACGTTCATCTGGCCGGTCGGCGGCCTCGTATCCGGTTTGACCTACGAGTACCGGATCAGCGCCGCCAATGGCGCGGGCACGGCTTGGTCTGGCGTGTCCTCTTTCAGCATGCTGCCGGTCAACGCCACGATCTACGTCTCGTCGTCCGGCGACAACTCCGACGCCTCGACCTGGGCCACGGCCTACACCGATCCGACGGTCGCATTCGCGGCGGCTGAATCCGGCGACACCATCCGCCTGGCAGGCGAGACATTCTCAGCGGCACCGGGATTCGCGTTGAACTACGTCTACCTTGTCGATGGGAAGAGCAATCTGCGCGTCGAAGGCGGCTACCAGGCCACTGGCGCGACGCCGGGCGCGCGCGATCCGGCCCAGTGGCCAACGATCCTGAAGCGCAGCGCCGGCTCGGCCAGCGTGCTGCGGATCCAGAACTCTCCGAACATCGTGGTGGAGGGGGTCACGATCACGGGCGGATCCTACATCCAAGGTGCTGGGATTCACCTCTCCGGCGCCACGCAGTCGGCCTGGCTGGAGAACTGCGTCATCACCAACAACCTGCTTCCCGCATCGGGAGCCGCGACAGACGGCGGCGCGGGCGTGTTGCTCGCCAGCGGCACCGCGGTCGTCACCAACTGCCTCGTCCTCGGCAACAAGATCGTGTCCGGAGGGCTTGACAACTACTTCGGGCCTGGCGGCGGCGTGCGCGTCTCCGGCGGAACGATGACGATCCGAAATTCGACGATCGCCGGCAACGTCGCCCAGGGCAACAACAAGAACACGGCGGCGCCCTACAACCGCGGTGCCGATGGCGGCGGCATCTACGTCGGCGCCGGCGCAGTCCTCGACATCGCGGAGTCGGTCGTGACGAACAACATCGCTCTTCAGGGATCCTATCCGTGCTGGACGCGCGGCGGCGGCATCGCCAACGCCGGCGGCACGGCGCGGCTGCGCAACGTGCTGGTTGCGGGAAACACGACCAGCCGGACGGAGAACGATCCCAGCGGCGGCATCTACTCGCGCGAAACCGCGGCCAAGACCCATCTGGAGAGCTGCACCGTCGTCTCCAACGACTTCAACAAGGCCGAGGCCGTCGGCGTCCGGTATGCCGCCGGCACGCTGTCCATCACGAACAGCATCGTCTGGGGGCATGCGGCGGGCGACCTGAGCAACCTGCCGGTGGACGGCTCGGGCCATCTGCTCAACGTCGGCTGGTCGCTCTTCAACGACGCGACGATGGACGGCGTGGCAGGATGCAAGAGCGCGAATCCGCTCTTCGCCGACCCGGCCGCAGGGGACTACCGACTTGGTGAAGGCAGCCCGGCGATCGACGCGGGTCTGATCCTTCCGTGGATGTCGGAGTCGGTGGATCTAGCTGGCGTCAAACGCGCGCAGGGCATTTCTGTCGACATGGGAGCCTACGAAGTACCCGGGCCGAGCGAAACTGTCATTATTGTGCGGTAATGAAAGAAATTCGCTGTACGCCTGAAACCGGCTACAGAGCGCTTGTTCCACTCATGTTCCCATCGCAGGAGCGCATCCGGCCTCCCCGTATGCGCCCGCCGTTTATCTACGTCATCGATTACTCCCGGAATCACTGGGACGACTTCGAAACTATCCGTGAATTCGCAGACGCCCCGCCAGACCTGATGCACGTCGGCAAGGCTGTGCCGATACTGCACAACTGGGGTGCCGTGCCGCTGGCTCATGCCGAGAACCAGGTAACCGGGGGGCCGGGGCATACGCTCGACCGCGATGCGATCCGTCTGCTCTCACCAGTCGAGCTCGAGGCGCGGATAGAACGGCTCCGGGAGTACACGCGACGCTGGCACGAAGCTGGAGTCCCGCGGCTAATGTGCTACAGCGCGATCCACACTATCGCCGGAGACCATGAAACGCGTGAGGGATTCTGGGCATTCTACGACCACTGGAGAGACTACGAACGATGGCTCGGGCCTCGACCGGTTGGAGATCCTTTGACTTGGCTCTCCGTTGGCCGCGACGGCAAGTTCCTCGCAGGGGCGTGCGGAGGGTTCTCCCCCCCGTATTACGCGCCGCTCCACCGCTACAGGACGTGCCCTGAAAATCCCACATGGCGCCGTTTTCAGGCGACGCTTACGAAACTAATTGCCGAAGTTGGCTACGACGGCGTCTTCCCGGACAACAGCAGCACGTGGGAGATGGAGTGCGTCTGCGAGCATTGCCGCAGCAACTTCAAGGATTTTGTCGAGGCACTTCCGTCGTCGGTTCTGCAGGCGCTTGCGTACGAAGGCGATCCCGAAGATGCTGATCTGCTCTCGGATAAGACTCCCAAGGAGCTTATCCGCCGCTACCGGATTGCGACCATCGCGCGTTGGCAGCTCATGGTTCGGGATGCCGGCCGTGAGATAAATCCTGCTTTTGAAGTTTTCCCCAACATCAATTCATTCGCGGACTTCATGGCGGTTTCGGCTTCGTGCGACGTGCTGATGTTTGAAAGCACGTATACTCCAGGCGCACCCCTCCCTGCAACTCGTTTGAGGCAGCGCGGTGGCCTCCCTCCGCAGGACTATGCAACGCACATCGGGCAGTTGCTTTTCAGCGCGCATTCGCCGGCGCGGACTTTAATGCTCGACTACGAAAGCCTGAAACCCGGGCAGGAGGCGATGCTTGAGCTAGGCCTCGCCCAATCCGCCGCCTTTGGCAATGGATCGGCGATTGCTTCAAAAGGCGTGCCGCTACGCAAGTACCGCCGTTTTTTCAAGGACTTCGACTACCTCTACGAAGGCGGCGAACCAATTGCAGACATTGGTCTGCTGTACTCGTTCTGGGGTCACAATCCCGGAAACATGTGGAGGACGGATAAGGAACCATCTCCGGCAGAAGTCCTTTCCGGGCAGCACCGGCTAATCCGCACGCTAATGGATCGCTCTGTTGCTTCCGAAGCGCTCGCCCTTATCAAAACGCTAGTGGTCTGTGCTCATTCGATCGAACTCGACGATGTTCAGGTGTCCGCCATTCGGCAGTTTGTCGCCAACGGCGGGGTCCTGTGCGTATTCGATCCGAAAACAAAGGTCAACGGCAAGCCGTTCGCCGATGTTCTGGGGCAGGGTGAACCGTGGACGCCAAGTATGAAGCTTCCAGGCAACGAACCTCTCACATCGGTGCGCGGGTTGTCGCGGGGGCTCCGCTTCAACGCTTTCATCGACACGGCCCGCTCCCGCCTGGCACTTCATGTCGTCAACTTCAACGTGGGCCGCTACGGCAAACGCCGTGCCGCGGTCGCTACCGTGCCACGCGCCGAGGTAAGCATAAAGCTTCCAGAAGGATGGAAAGCTACCTCTGCCATTGCGCACGACCCCGACATCGGGATCAAACAAAAAGTGGCTTTCAAACAACGAGGCAGGAAGATTGTTCTCACGCTGCCACCAGTGCGCATATACTGTGTTTTGAAGATTCTTTTTTAGGGGCTATGGGTTTTGGAGAATCCGCCGCCCTAAAGAGAAGACAGAATTTAAAAGGACTAGTCATATAAGGAAAGGATAATTGTGGCAAAACGTAGAGCTTTATTGGTTGGTCTCGGCAGTCGTGCGACAATGTATCGTGACGCAACAGCCTTGAAGTATCCCGACACTGTTGAATTGGTTGGCATATGCGACAGCAATGCCGGACGTCTTTTGATGGCGCAGAGCTGGTTGAAGTCGCACGGGTTGACGGTGCCTGGATGCCCGCCAGAGGGCTTTGAAAAA
>JALHHX010000146.1:0-5373 GCA_022837245.1 Lentisphaerota bacterium | reverse complement strand
GCGCCGATCTTGTTATCGTCGTCTCAAGGGACTGCACTCACGATGATTACATCGTACGAGGACTCAGGTGCGGTTGTGATATCATCACCGAGAAGCCTATGACGACTACCGCCGAGAAGTGCCAGCGGATAGTTGATACGATCAAGGAAACCGGAAGGAACGTGCGCGTTACGTTCAACTACCGCTATTCGCCTTTCCGGACCCAGGTTAAAGAGCTTCTCCAAGACGGAATCATCGGGCGCATTCTCTCCGTTGAGTTCAAGTGGATGCTCGACACAAGTCATGGAGCGGATTACTTCCGTCGCTGGCACCGTAATAAGATCAACAGCGGGGGGCTGATGGTCCACAAGGCCACGCACCATTTTGACCTTGTAAACTGGTTCATAAACAGCGTGCCGGTTCGAGTTGCCGCCATGGGAACGAGGCGATTCTACACGCCTGAACAGGCGGAACGTTTCGGTTTGTCAAAACACGGCGAGCGTTGCTTTGGTTGTCCCGAAACGCATCGGTGCCCCTTATATCTGGATCTCGGCTCCAACTCAACCCTCAAGTCTCTATATCTAGATAACGAGCAATATGACGGTTACTACCGCGACCGTTGCGTCTTCAGTCCGGAAATTGATATCGAGGATAGCATGGATGTGGTCGTCGAATACCGAAGCGGTGTGACCATGTCATACTCTCTGGTGGCTTTCTCCCCGTGGGAGGGATACCACATTGTCTTCAACGGGACCACGGGCAGGTTGGAGCACATCTGCCAAGAGACATCCTACATAAGCGGAGTCCAAACGCCGGGCACTCTCATGCCGGAGGCGACAAGAATCACGGTAATGCCACATTTCGCGGCCCATCCATACGATGTGCCGATTAGGTCGAGCAAGGGAGGACATGGAGGAGGCGATAGCATTCTGCTAGACGACTTGTTTGCAGCTGTTCCTCCGCCCGATCCCGCTGGCCGGCGTGCAGACTACCGGAGCGGCGCATACTCCATCCTCGCGGGCATAGCCGCGAACATTTCGATGAAGGATCGGCGTGTAGTCGCAATCGACGAACTTGTTGGCGAAATTCCGCTACCGGATTTTACCGACGACTCAATGTGCGATCTACCCATAGAACTGCATCCCCGTTGACTTGAAACAAGGCTCAAACGATCTAACTTTTGCGCTAGATACCAACGACGGAAAGGCATGGGGCATCTTCGCCCGGTTTCAGGACTAGCTGAGGTTTCGGATGAATAATGCAGCAACAGACGGTAAACGGGAGAACGACATAGCCGCATTTGAGGCGGCGGATCGCATCGATCCGCCGCCAAAGGACGCGATCGTGTTTGTTGGCAGCTCGAGCATACGACTTTGGAAAACGCTGTCGGATGACTTTTCTGGTTTGCCGGTGATCAACCGCGGGTTTGGCGGCTCGTGCATGCATGACACGCTACGATACGCCGACAGGATTGTCATACCGTACCGGCCGCGTCATGTTGTGGTCTATGCAGGTGACAACGACATAGCCTTCGGCGGCACGGTCGAGCTGTCGAGCCTGACGCTCGTCGGCAACGGAACCGCCGGCCTGCGCCGGACGGGCGGCACGGTGAATGCCGTCAACACGATCCTCTGGGGCAACGGCGTGGACAGCACGGGCGCGGTGACGCTGGCCTATTCGTGCGTCTCGAACAGCACCGACTACGTCGACGGCGGGCACAACGTGACCGGCAATCCCCGGTTCGCCGGTCCTCCTGCATCAACCAGGGCCTCAACCGGCCCTGGATGACGGGCGCCAGCGACCTGGCCGGCGAGCGGCGCGTCATGGCGGCTCGCGTGGACTTCGGCGCCTACGAATGGGTGCCGCCTCTGGGCACGCTGGTCATCGTGCATTGAGGCGGCCAGGAACACCAAACCCCGAATGAGAAACATGAAAAACACAACGACACGAGATAATCAAGGCATGAAACTCAGTTACCGGCATCTGCATCACTTGGCGATCTGCGCCGCGCTTCTGGCGGCGATGCAGGGCGCTTCCGCGTCCGCCTGGCTGCCGCTGGATTTGGACAAGGCGCCGAACGGGAAGCCGATCGCCGGCGGGGTCGAGCCGGGAATCGCCTTCTCTCCGAAGGCGAAT
The DNA here is from genome assembly GCA_022837245.1 of Lentisphaerota bacterium. Classification (GTDB taxonomy): domain Bacteria; phylum Verrucomicrobiota; class Kiritimatiellia; order RFP12; family UBA3636; genus JAAZFF01. The sequence goes on along the minus strand of JALHHX010000146.1, from coordinate 3,258 downwards.
CTCGCCGGCTCGACGGTGACGGTGGCCAACGTGTCGTTCGTGCTCGGCAGCAACCTCCTGGACGTGGCCAGCTCGATGAGCGGGCTCAAGGAGATCGTGCGCGTCAAGCAGAACCTGGACGGCAAGTGGCTCGGCGCCAACGGACGCCATGCGCTGCGCTTTCCGGGCGACCAGTTCGACGCGATCCATCTGCTGGCCTTTTCGCGCGAGTGGAAGGACGCCGTGCCCCGAACGACGGTCCGCCTCGGCTATTTCGGCATCAAGGACGGCAAGCCGAAGCAGGCGAACGTGCTGGGCAGCGTCCCCGTGGAACTCGCCCGCGGCGGCAAGGGATATCTGCACGCCATCCGCGTGCCGTTCGACGGCTCGGGCAACGTGCGCGAGGTCCAGACGATGGATCTGGAGTTCACGCGCGACCTGAGCGTGCGCGTGAACCTCCCCGACCCGAACGAGTTCGGGCTGCTGCCGGCCGGGCCGCCCAGCGGCGTCGTGATCCTCGGCGCGACGCTGGCGCGTTCGCCGGTCGCGATGACGCACGATTCGCCCGAGGCGGGCAACGTCTTCAACGAGCCGCAGAAGCCCGTCTTCAACGTCGTCCTCTCGAACCGGACGGATCGCGCGGTCTCCGGCCAGGTGGTGGCGTCGTGCGAGCGAGGAGCGCATCGACGGGCGCGCCGCGTGGGAGGTGGCGAAGGACTTCAGCCTCGCCCCCGGCAAGACGCAGAAGATCGCGCTCGACGTGGCGCCCAAGTCCCGGCTGCGCGGCTGGTTTTCGGCCCGGTTGTCGGTCGCGGTCGATGGGACGGTCGTCCAGCGCCGCGACACGACCTTCGCCGTGCTGGCGCCGGACACCCGCAAGGCCTTCGACGAGTCCCCGTTCGGCGTCTGGGAGTTCTGGACGCCGCACAGCGTGTTCTTCCGTCCGGAGCAGATCGACAAGCTGGCCGCGCTGATCAAGAAGGGCGGCTGGCGCTGGACGTATGGCGGCGTCCCGGCCCCCGGTCGCCGCAACGATGATGGCTTGAGCGCGGAGCACTTCCGGAACTTGCGCGAGACGTACGGCTTCCGCATGACGATCCAGTCGCTGCCCAACAGCTACCAGCGCAACGAGGGGTGGTTCGACGCGGCTGAATTCGCGAAGACCGAGGCACCCGTGCTCGCCACCTTCCGCGAGCGCGGCTACGACAACGCGGTCAAGGTGCTGCACGAGTCGCGCAGTTCCACCTTCCTGCTGCGGCGCTTCAGCGAGCTGCTGGGCGGCGGGGAATACGACATGCCGGCCGACGAGAAGGCCAAGCTCGACCAGCAGTTCGAGAACGTCAAGCAGTACTGCGCGGCGATCAAGAAGGCCGACCCCAAGGCGCGCATCGTGCTGATCAACGACTATCCGCATGTCGCGGTCGAGTACCTGAAGCGCGGCTTCCCCGCCGAGCTGTTCGACGTCATCGGCCTCGAATGCGCCGGCTTCATGCGCGAGCCCGAGCGCCAGCCGGACTGGCTGAGCCTTCTCGGGCATTCCGAGATGATGCGGCGCGCCTTCAAGAAGTACGGCTACGACAAGGAGCTGTGGACGACCGAGGCGCTCTACCACGCCACCAACCCCGGCAACCTCTCGTTCCACGCCCAGGGCGTCCTCTCCGTGCGCGAGCAGCTTCTCGCGCTGGCGAACGGCTTCAGCAAGATGGCCGCTGCCGGCATCCTCAAGGATCCCAGCGACGACTACCACTGGAGCAACTGGGGCGCGAGCGGCTACTGCTTCCGCGAACCCGAGATCAACCCCAAGCCGTCGTTCCCGATGATCGCGTGGATGACGCAGGTCATGGACCAGGCGGCCTTCGCCGGCGTCGTCGAGACCGGCAGCACGTCGATCTACCTCCTCGACTTCAAGCGTCCCGACGGCGGCCGCGTCTACCCCGTGTGGGTGGTGCGCGGCATGCAGGAGGCCGTGCTCGACGTGCCCGAGGGCAAGCCGGTCGTCTACGACATCGTCGGCAACCGCGTCGCGGCGCCTTTCGAGAAGGGGCGCCTGAGCCTGACGCTCACGGACACGCCGCTCTACGTGACGGGGGCGACCGTCGCCGGCGTCGCGGAGCGCAAGCCCGTCGAAATCCCGCGCGAGACCGGCAAGACGCTCGTCGACTTCGACCGCGCGGCGCAGCTCAAGCCCGTCGCCGGCAAAAGCAAGGTGCTCGAAGGCAACTGGGACTATCCACGCCTCAAGGGCGAATTCGAGACCGCGTTCGAGACCGTGGACGGCGCGACGGCGCTCAAGGTCGCGCTCAAGCCGGACGACGATCCGCGCAAGCTCTTCCAGCGCTACATCGAGTTCGCGCTCGACAAGCCCATCAAGCTGGAAGGACGTCCCGACGTCCTGAACGTCCGCGTGAAGGGCAACGGCGGCTGGGGCCGCGTGATGTTCGAGATGAAGGACGCCAAGGGCCGCGTCTGGACCTCCTGCGGCAACCAGTACGCCGGCTCCTGCAACGCGAGCGACAACAAGGGCGACAGCTACGTCAGCTTCGACGGCTGGCAGACGCTGCGCATCCCGGTCGTGCGGCAGTACGAGGGGAGCGACCAGTTCATCATGGCGCCCGCCACGCCGGACTGGTGGCCGGAGAACACGCCCGAGTTCGTCGAGGCGGAGAAGCAGTTCGCCGGCGAGCTGGCCAAATACGAGGCGGCGATGAACGAGCACCCCGCGAAGCTGGCCGCCTACGAGAAGGAACTGAAGGACTACGAGGCGCGCGTCGCCGACATGGGCAAGAAGGCCGGCGCCGCGCCGAAGAAGCCCAACGCGCCGGGCAAACCGGAATTCCGCTGGATGGGCGTGGCCGGGGTCGACTACCCGCTGACGCTCGCCAAGGTCATCGTCGCGATGCCGCCCCACATCCTCTACGGCAACGGCGAACGCCCTGTCGACGACACCGCGATCTGGATCGACAAGCTGAGCTACTAGGGAACCACGACTATGAAATCATCGCCGATCCCTGCTTCGACCCGCCGGGTCGCCGTCGTCCTGCTGTGCGGACTGGCGGGCTGTCTGTTCACGTCCTGCAAGTCGAGTCCGCCGCGGCAGGGGGTGCTCATCCAAAACCCGTACGAGCCGGTGGACTGGGCGCGCGATGGCCGGCACGTGGCCAACTTCCACACCCACACGACCGGCAGCGATGATGACCGCTGGCTCTTCATGCCGGGCCTCAACCTCGTCAAGCGCGTCGCCGCCTCCGACAAGCGCACAAGCTTCGTTGGTTCCGACTT
>JALHHX010000006.1 GCA_022837245.1 Lentisphaerota bacterium | reverse complement strand
AGCCACTTTTTCACTTTTCAGCCACCCCGTTTCAGCATGAAACCCGCTCCCAATGGGCAGATCGTTGAAAACCAAAAAAGAATTCTGGGGAAAGTCCACTTTCTTACTTCTTGCCGGCAAAGCGGTCTTACGCTAGAATCAAGGGGTGTTTTTTTTATATTCCCCATCACAGACCCAGCGTAAATGCAATACTTCAAAAAATGCAGCCTGCGCTCCGACGCGAAGAATCTCATCCACGCCGCCAAGAGCACACTGAATTACAACCGCGACTTAATGGAAGACGGGCTCGTCGAATCGTTCGAAGGCACTATCGCAGACTTGCGCCGCGTCGTAAAAAGAGGTTCCGTCGCGGAACTCACCGCCACGCGCGAAGCCGCGCGGGGTCTGATCGAAAACGCGGCTCCGCCCGTCAAACTCCCCGTCATGCGTGAGCTCGTCGAGACGCTCGTCGTCGCATTCGGCGTCGCGATGGCTTTCAGGGCATATTTTTTCCAGCCGTTCAAGATACCGACAGGCTCAATGCAACCCACCCTTTTCGGCATACATTCAACGACCGAGAAAGATCCCGAAAATGGTCCCGGAACATTCGACAAAGGCCCCCTGAAGCCGCTGAAATGGCTAGCCACGGGCACGTGGTACAAGGATGTGGTGGCGGAAGGTGACGGCACGGCAACCATAGCGCAGGACAACGTCAGAGCACCGGGCATGGTCATAATAACCGTTGCGGGCAAGCGCCATAAAGTGCCGCAGGACGCGCTAGAGCGCGGCGACATCGCCATGCCCGGCGCGCAGCGTCCATCGATGGCCGACAACCCCAATGATTCCGTCAAGACACTTGCGACGTCATACGTGAAAAAGGGCGATAGAATCTGGGCCGGTTACGTGACGGCCGGCGACCAGGTTTTCGTGAATCGAATATCGTGGAATTTCAATCCGCCACGGCGCGACGACGTGATCGTTTTCGCCACGAGCAGCCAGCAGCTTGCGTTCACGGAGGATTCAGCGCGCAAAATGGCATCGTCAGATAAGTACATAACCAAAATTCCCAACCTGCCGCTTTATCTCGTGGACACTCCTATACGGCCCGGGCTTCCGGCAGGTCAGCACTACATCAAGCGCCTCGTCGGCATGCCGGGGGAAAGGATATCGGTAACCCATCCGCATGTTTACGCCGACGGCGTCAAAATCGAAAACCTCTTCGGCATGGACCGTGTCGCCTCGATGGGCACGGCTAAAGCAGGAGGTGGCAGGTATTGGGGCTACCACAGCACGCTCGACGAGGGCACGCCCCACAGAAGCCAATCGCTTCTTTCGACGCCGGACGACTCAATTAACCTTGGCGAGGGCGAATATCTGCCGATGGGCGACAACACCCTCAGCAGCTACGATGGCCGTTACTGGGGATCCGTACCGAAAGCGCAGATGCTCGGTCCAGGCGCCTTAATATGGTGGCCCCTCTCACCCCGCTGGGGACGCATTGAGTAACTAAGCCAAGTAAAACATAAATTTGACATGGTAGAACCAACATGGTAATGGCAAGAACAAACGACGCATGCGTGGAGGGATTCAGCCCGGCCTTGCGCCTGCGGTTCCTCTACTCCGACGTCTCGGAAACAGTCCGGACGCTCCAAGACCAGCATGGCAACTGCGCGCGGTCCGCGTCCGTGCTCGGCCGAGCAATCGCAGGCATGGCGCTCGTCGGGATCGACCTAGGAAATCAGGACGAAATCCTCACACTCCACGTCGAGACAGACGGCAGGATCGGGGGTTTTCTCGTGGAGATGTCCGGACGCGGACGTCTGCGCGGGTACACTTACGAGAAGAATCTCGACGCCGCGCCTCCCGGGAATCCCGGAATCCCAGACCCCATGGGCAACTACGCCCGTGTTAAAATAACGCGTTCTCATGAATCTGGCGGGCTGCGTTCACAAATGTCTTTCACTGTGTCGCCCTCTTCCGAAGTCGGTATTTTTAAAGAATTCTACAACTCGTCTTTGCAGATCCCAACAGAGACATGCCTCTCCGCCACCTCCTTTGAAAACCGCATAGAACGCGTGCGCGCCCTCGCAGTGCAGCGGATGCCAGATGCGCGCAAAACGGATTTCAAGCGCATATCCACGCTCTTCACCGATGGCACCGTGTCGGAGCAGCTTGAGTTCGACGCCTCGCTCTCGACGTTGCGCGAAGTGCTGAACGTCCCGGATCTCATGACAGGGCCGACGCGCGCCCTTCGTTTTGGCTGCATTTGTTCGCAGGAGGTTGCCGATGGCACATTCTCCTCGCGTACGAAGCCCGAGCTCGACGCCCTTGTCCGTATTGGCTCTGCGCAGCAATTCCGCTGCCACGTCTGCGGCAGAGTCTACACACTGCCCCCCGAAAAGATAGCGCAGCTCGCCAAGAACAAATAACTCCTTAGGGTTGAGGCATGTTGTCGATTTGGATCAACTAGAAACAACCCTGCCCACTGGTTGAAGCTGTCATGACACTGCCGGCTCGACAGCGCGGTGCATGTAGATGGGAACAGACGGGACGGCGAACCCTGCCAGTGCCAGTTCGCCCACGGCTTCGGCTGTCGGAAGGGACTGGTGGAGGCGGGCTGGGGAAAAGAGTTCAAGCAGAAAACCCCCGAGCCTGTCCCAATCGGGCGTGATGATATCGGCGTCCGCCGGAATCGCCGCGGCGAGATCCGCGCGGTCCACCAGCTCAACCTCTTGCGGGCTGTCGCCGGGTTTGTATATGCCGATCCAGATGTGGCCGCGCCGAGCATCGCCGACTACTGCCAGCGCGTCACCGGCGAATTCCGGCGCTGCTTTGCGGAATACATGCGCGGCCGCGTGGGCGCTGCCGACTCCTTCGACGCGCGCTCCGATTGGAATGGCGAGGCCTTCCAGAAATGCGATTGCGGAACGGATTCCTGAAAAAGAGCCCGGGCCGATGCCAACCGCGAAACGCCTTATTTCGTTAAGGTTGGCACCAGATTCATCGAGAAGCGCCTTGACTGCCGAAAAGGCGTCGCCGCCGTGGCGGGACGAGGCCGTTTCAGACCCGGCGCATATGAGTTTGCCGTTTTCGGAGAAAAGCGCCGCGCTTCCCAGTGATGACGAGCGTTCGATGGATAGCAGCACTTCAGGGTTCCTGCTGCTTTATACCGGCGCGGCTTTTGGCAGCCAGTCCCGGAATAATGTCGTAGATGGCGTTGTCGAGCCTGCGGCGCGCGCCCCAGCTGAAGAGCGGGAACCGCGTCTTCGATTTGAGTAGGGCTGTGACTTCTGGCCTGATGGAATTCCAGTATTGCCTTATGTCCTTGCGCACGCCTATCGCAAGCGCCTCCGCGTATTCCTCTTCGAACACTCGATCGAGTCCGTTAACGAGGACGGCTTTGCGTTTGCGGTATCCGAAATGCGCGGCAATTGAGAGAAGGAGCGCGACGAGACCAGTGGATACGCCGATAAAGAGGTACGCCAGAAGGCTGTGCCATGAGTACCAGTTGCTTTCGGAAAAGTTGGGTATTATGGAGTAGTCGGTCAGGAACCATACAATAGTGAAGGCGAAAATGATGCCGATCGCGAAAGCAAAGACCTGGCGGACACGTCGAAAGAACAAGTCGCGCCTGACGGCGCCTATTACGCGCGACTGGATCGAGAGGCGCATGAAATCGCCCGTGACGTTTGCAATCATGCTGTCGTACCTGCGTTGCGGCACGCTTCGCAGCTGTTCAAGGATCTGCGCGCGATGCTTGTCAAAACCGTCCAGGTCGATCTTTGTTTTGGCGCGAGACTCGGGACGTGGCGTGTAGGTAGTGTAGATTGTCGGGAGGTCCTTCATGTTGAGGACTCGCGCGAGGTTCCAGCAGAGCGTGCCGTATGCGCGGGCGAAGTCATAGATGCCGTCGAAAGTGTCAGCCTTGTTCAGCAGCACGCGCAGTTTGAATTCGATGCCGAACATGCAGTTGCTGAGAACAGAGACCGTCTCGCTGGTTGTGCCAGGTTTATCGGGATCGAAAAGGAAAAAGACGAGATCCGATATCTCGGTGAAACTGCGCACTGCGGCGTTGAAATCGTAGTTTCGTTTCGACGAGCCTTCTGCGGTGTCTATCATGCCGGGGCTGTCTATGAGATTGACAGTCTTAAGGTATTGGCGGTTGCGGATTTTAACGCGCAGGTGTTGGAGGAAATCGGGCCCCAGCGAGGCTATCGAGGAGAACTCCACTGGAAGCTGGCCGACGGCGGCTGGACCGTGGTATTCCTGCTCCGTCTCGCCGTACATTATAACGGTGAAACAGTCGTCGGTCGGAGCTACGCCCGTGTCCTGAACTGGCGGGTCGCCGAGGAGGTGGTTTATGGCGGTTGATTTGCCGGACGAATGGTTGCCCAGGAATACAACGTTGGGGCGTCCGCCCACGGTGATGACCGGACGCTGGAAAGTGTAGCGGTAGCGGTCAGCCGTAGACTGGAACGCTTTGTAGAGGCGATTCACGCCCGTCTCTATATCGCGTGCATTGCTCTGGCCAAAACCAAACATTCATTCCCTCCGTCCTGGCCTTAGCCCTTGATGATGGCGGCTATTTTCTTCGCCACTTTGTCGGCTTCATCCGCTCCGTTGACGGTGCGCAGTTTGCCCGCTTTTTTGTAAAGTCCGATCAGCGGCGCGGTTTGTTCGGCGTAAACTTCCAGGCGCTTTTTGATTGTCTCGGGCTTATCGTCATTGCGGGTTATAAGCGCAGTGCCGCATTTATCACAGACACCTTCCCTTTTGGGAGGCATGTTTGTGACGTGGTATCCCATTCCGCACGACGGGCAGACCTGGCGGCCACCCAGGCGTGAAATGAGTAGCTCATTTGGCGCTTCTATGTCGATCGCCGCCTTGACAGTGGCGCCGTGCTTTGCGGCGAGCTCGTCTAGCTGCAAAGCTTGGTTTTCGTTACGCGGGAATCCGTCCAAGATGATGGTGGCGTCCTTCTTTGAAGTGGAGAGCAATTCTCCCAGCATGTCCACGAGCACCTGGTCGGGCACGAGTGTGCCTTTGTCCATGTACTTCTTAGCGGACAGCCCAGCCGGGGTGCCGTTCTTCACTGCGTCGCGCAGCATGGCACCAGTTGAGACGTGGTGGATATCGGCGTCGTTTGCGATTCTGGCGGCGGCAGTTCCCTTGCCGGCTCCAGGTGCGCCCAGGAAAACATAAATCTGCATACTCAAATCCTAAAAATCAACGTTCCAGCATTGAGCCCGGCACATTTGGAGCGTACTCCCACGCGGGGCGCTCCGCCCATGGCAGGTCGGTCCCGTCTGGATCGGCCATTGCCTTGCATCCGGAGGAAATCGTCAAAACGAAAGCGGCTGCGCTAACGGCAGCCGCGAAGTAGATCATCTTAGTAAACGACATCGTCCCCTGCCTGGACTGGTGTTTGCTCCCACCCGTACACGTTGTCGGCAATCGCAATGCCGTCTGCGGTGGGCGGGTTCTTAAGACGCAGGCGCGTCACGATCTTGCTGCCTTCGGGAGAGTCGCGGTATACGTGGAGTTCAATCGGGGTGAACTGTTCGGACGCGGTGATTTCGGCAACGGCCTCCGGGGTAAGTTTGATGATGACGTAGGCCCATTCGGGGTTCACGCTAATGACCTCGCCCTTCGTGCCCGGGGTCAGAGCCACTTCGCCGCCCTCGCCTGAAGAGAGCCTCGCTCCACCGGTTCCGTCGGCCGGACCCATTTTAGCAATAATGTTGTTCAGGCGTTCGACCTCCACGCTAAGGGATACGATCTCTTCATCCTTCTGGGCGATCGTTTGATCGCGGCTCTTGACAACGTCTTCAAGTTCCATCTTTTCGCGTTCGAGGCGCTTGATGTCGGAATTGAGGCTCAGGATTTCGGCTTCAAGCTCGCCGATCTTCTTCTCAAGCTCGCTTATAGTGCGCAGGTTGCCGCGGCGCAACTGCTTTTGTTCATTGAGCAATCCTATTACTTTCTCAAGCTCTTCGCGCACCTTGACGAGCTGGACTCTTGTGGCGTTGAGCCTGGCGAGCTGGTTTTCTGCATTTTCGAGAACCTTGTTGAGGAGCTCTTCCATGGTGCCCTCGCCATCGGTTCTCGGCCTGCCCTGGAAATCCTTAACCACCTTGCCCTCGGCGTCGAGGAGGTAGTAAGTGCGGAGCTGCTGCTTGGCGGCCTCTCCACCGAGATTCATCCTGGGGGTTCCCACAACTTCCAGGTTGTCGTTGTAGCTGGTCCAGAAATTTCCCGTGGAGGGCGTCATCAACTGGCGCGCGCTGACTTCGTCTATATCGAGCTCGACGCGAGGCGCTACGACACCTTCAAAGACCGGCTCCTTTTCCTCAAGGGTTAGGGCGATCTGGCTGATCTTGGTTTCAAGTGAATGTGTCCTTCCTATAAGCACCTCCCGCTTTGAGAAGTTGAAGGTTCCCAATACGAGTGCGCCAATGCTGAGAAGAAGAATGAAGACTGTTAGTGCTTTTAGTAGCTTGCCCATGACGGTGTTCCCCGGCTAGAAGTTATAGTCTGGTTGTAAACCAATGAACAAAAGATTACCCCATTCGAGGCGCAAATGCAACACTAAAAAACACCGGATCGGAACTTTTCCGGTTTTAGGCATCGGATAAGGCGTCGGCTTCAGAACCCTAGTTTTTTTTTGATCAGGGACTACGGCAGTGTTGTGTGCCCGGGCACACTCAAACACGACACCGTAGGCGCGCATGGCTATGCCCGTATCGCCGGGCGGGCTGGAGCCCGCAAGCAGAGCCTGCTTGCGGGAAGTGGTTAAAAAGCCTTGCGCAAAGAGAAAGGCCATGGGTATTGGGCCTTATAGTCAATAGCGCCATCCTCCCGCGTAGCTTTTATTCACTCCCTGCGGGCAGGCTCTTTCTAAAGCACGCTGAACCACGTTTTTATGCATAAAACACAAGCCCACAGCGCCGATCGTGATAAAAACACTACAAAAAATGGGGCGCGGGGAAAGTCCAGAAAAACAGCGGCCTTGCGAAGTGCCGTCGAAAGGTGTAGAATCCGCGTTTTTATTCGCCACAAGGCCTTGAAGTTGACTAAAACCCATCAATAGAGCGACATAATATGCCACAAATAAATTTTTCGGGACGGTACCTTACGCCGCTTCTGGCGGCTCTGACCATGCTGGCGGGCGCTTGGGCCTGCGCCGCAAATGACGACGTGATCAAAGAGATTGTCATTATAGGCAGAGACGGCGAGCCTGCAGCGGACACAACCTTCGCGTTGTCGCGCATTGCCTCCCAGCCAGGAACGCCCGTGGACGGCAAAACGGTTTCCGAAGACGTTAGGTCTCTCCTGAATTCGGAGCGATACTCCTACGTGGGCACGCGTGTGGACGAGGCCGCGGATGGCGTTAACCTCGTGTTCATAGTGGAGCCGCGCCTGCGGCTCGCCGGGAAGACTACTTTTACTGGCCTGCATGTATTCCCATACGACAAGGCGATGGAATACATCGACCTCAAGGCAGGCGATTTCGTGGATGAGGAAGTCCTCGGCGCGGCAGCGGAGCGCTTGCGCCGCAAATACGCCGACAAGCGCTACTACAACGCTAAAATCCGAGGCATGCTCACGGCAATCCCCGGCAGCCCTGGGGCGGTGACAATGCACTTCGAGATCGAGGAGGGCGACCGCCGGAAGGTAAATCTCATTGAGGTCGAGGGCAACAAGGCCATCAGCACTAGAAAACTGCGCCGGCAAAGCGGACAGTCCCCATGGTGGAACCCCGGGGGATGGTTCGCGACAGGACGAGTCTCGGATTTCGACCTCGAGATAATCCGCTCGGACATGCGCCGCCAGTACCTCGACCTCGGATATCTGGACGTGCAGGTTTCGGAGCCCGTGAAGGAAATCGACGACGGCGAGCTCAACATCACCTTCCTCGTCGTCGAGGGCGCGCTATATTCCGTCGGCGCGATTGAATTCGAAGGCGTGACGCTCTTCCCCCAAGCGGAACTCCTGCGCGCAATGATGCTGCGCCCCGGAATGACCGCCGGGATGGAGGCGATCAGAGCTTCCGAAACAGCGGTTCGCGAGTACTTCACATCCCGTGGCTATGTCGACACCCGGGTCCTGACAACAACGTATCCCGAACCCGGCAGGCCGGGTGTGATCAACGTCGTGTACTCCGTGAGTGAAAGCGCGCGCGCACGCGTGGGCGAAATCATGATACGAGGCAACACGTACACGAAGGACAAGGTGATACGCCGCGAAATCTCCCTGAACCCCGGCGACATCTACGACGGCGTCCAGCAGGAGCGCAGCAAGAGGAGACTGCAGAACCTTGGATATTTCAGCGACGTGCGCTCCTACGACGTCGAGGCGGACCGCCAAGAGAACATCCGAGACCTGATTTTCGAAGTGTCGGAGCAAAACACGGGGTCGCTAATGTTCGGCGCGGGCTTCTCCTCCATCGACCACTTGGTCGGCATGTTCGAGATTTCGCAGAGCAACTTCGACATCTCCAACTTCAGAAACTTCCGCGGCGCCGGCCAGAAGGCGAGACTTAGTGTACAAGGAAGCAAGAACTCCACGGATTTCGATGCGTCGTTCATAGAACCGTGGTTCCTCGACCGAAGACTCGCACTTAACGTCGACGCTTTCCTGCGCAACCGCTCATACAGGGAATACGACGAGCAACGCTACGGCGGCTCGGTCGGCCTCGCAAGACACGTGCCGTGGATCGGCCGCGTCGGTCTGTCATACACGTTGCAGAACGTCTCGATGGAGGATGTGATGGACGACGTTTTCCTGCTCGCAGACGACCCCGCCAGGGAATTCCGATACACGGACGAGGACGACGACTACCTGCTCGGCGGACTGCGTCTTTCCTGGACGTACGACACGCGCGACAACCCGATGGTTCCGCACTCCGGCACGAAGGCCACCGTCTCCGGCACCCTCTACAACGAAATATTCCTCAGCGATCACGACTTCTACGAGCTGGACGCCCAGGTCCGCCATTACATTCCGCTCTGGTACGACCACGTCCTCTCGTTATCACTGCGCGGCGGCGTGGTGGACACATACGGCAGCGAGGAATACGTTCCGATCGGAAACAGGTATTTCCTCGGCGGGGGACGAAAGGTGCGCGGCTTCAGATACCGCGACATCGGCCCCAAGGCTATACCGGAAGCGGATCCCGACAGCGGGTATTTCCGCCCCGTCGGCGGCCAGACGATTCTCGAAGGCAGCGTGGAGTATTCGATTCCCATCGTCAAGTTCGTACGCCTAGCCGCATTCTACGATTTCGGCAACGTCTGGGCGGACGCCTACGATTTCGACTTGGGCGAGTACGCCTCCAGCATCGGCGGCGGAATCAGGCTCGACGTGCCGGGCTTCCCGATACGTCTCGACTACGCAGAGGCGCTGGAGTCCGACGACGATCTTTCACGCGAGCGCTCAATCGTTTTCTGGATCGGCTTCGACAACTGACATTTCCACGACGGCGCATATACAAACAAATGACTCTTAAACCAGATTCCGCATTCCTTCCGAACATATCCCTTTTTATCGGCCTTCTCACGATTCTACCCGGCGCGTTTACGCTTGCTCTGTCCAAGAAGGCCGAGGCGGTCTGGAGAGCCTTCCCCCGCAGCGTCTGGCCAGGCCGCATCATATCCGCAGTATGCCTGGTATGGTCCGCGCTTTGGATCAGCGCGATGCCGCTCGGCCCCCTGATGATCGTGCGTCAATATCTGTGGCTTCTGCTTCCTCTTTCAATCGCGGCTGTATGGTTTTTAATCCCTGATCTGCTGTCATGCCGTGCCATTGGCGGCCTGCTGGTGCTCCTTCCGGCGCCGATGCTCTCTGCCGCCGCATGGCATCCTTCGGCCTTCAGGTATGTCATCATTGTGTACGCATACGTGATGAGCATAGCCGGGATGTTCTATATCGCCATACCATGGCTGCTACGCGACAACCTTGCGTGGCTGTACAAGAAACCGCGACGCGCGCAGGTTCTTGCTTTTTTCGAGGTCGCGTTCGGTGCCGCGCTCATCATCCTGTCATTCCATTTCCGCGCCTAGCGGGCGGCCTTATACGATCAATGCGCCCTTCGCGTGCCGCCTCCGGGGCCGTCGCCCGGCGGCGAGATCGTGCATTGCCAGCTGTTGGTGCTGAGCCATCCGACGCCCTCGGCGCGGAACTCTGGACGCTCCCACGTGACCAGACGCCTGCAATAGCGGCAAGGCGGCAAGGCGGCGGGCCCCTGCTTGATGTAAATTGGCAGATGCTCCACGCAATGCCTGCGCCACCTTAAATTGAAACTGCCACCTGAAGACGCGCTTGAGGCGTCTATGGGAATTAGGCGCACTTCGCGGAACGCAGGCAGCACCAAACGCGCGCTCGTCGGATTCTCCTCGCCTCCATCGGTTTCGAGATATCCGAACGGCTTTGCCGCACCGGTCCAAACGATAACGTCCTCTGCGTCCGTCCCTCCGCCTCCCGACATGAATCGCGAAATCCCCGCCTCAACGCGCATCACCGAATCCGCCCCCGCGTAGTCGTACTGCGGCTTAACCTCTCCTTCGACTGGGAACGGCGGATCCATGGCGCCCCACCTGTCCCACATTCCGGACATGTAGTAGCACCATGTGCTCGCAGTGCCGGCGATCTGAGGAAGCAGCGAGGTCTGCGGAACGTCGATCGAAAGCCGCTGCGCCTCCTCCAGCACTCCGTCAATGGCCGTTATTTCAGCGAAGGTGCGCGTCTGCGGCGTCAGCCACAGCCCTAGGAACTCGCTCGAACTCGACGCGCGCGCTCCCTGCTGCGGCAGCGCACCCCACCATGTGTAGTCGGTGTAGTCCTCAAGGAGATGCGGCCGCGTCATAAAAAACCAGCACCAGTCGCGGGCGGCGATCGCATCGTAAAACTCCAACATCAGCAGCACGTGCCCCCCGCCCGGATCGTTGAAGAAAGAGGCGTTGTCGATCCCCGCCGCGACGCCGTCGTCGGCGATCGCGTCGAGCATGGCGGCATATTCCATCCACGCGCCTGGCCACGGCTCAGGCATCGCCGAGGTGCCTCCGACAATCGCCGCGTAGTCGTTACGCACCTCGTCGGCATGCTCGCGCACGAAATCGGTGAAATCTTCGTTCACGTGCATCCCGTTAAGCTTCGCCCCCTGCTGCGCCGCCGCCACGCCCGTCATGGGCCCCGTGAAGCACAGCCGCTTCTGCGTGTTTGTGATGACATCAATCGCCTGGAAATCGCCGATGGCCAGCGCCGCCGCGTGCATGAGGTTCAGCTCCCCGATGAAGTTGAGCGTCGTTCCCTGCCAGCGCGCCCCTGCCAGCGCCGCCGCATCGCCTGCGTTCTGGCTCCTGTCCTTCACTGAGATTATGTGGTGCACATCGGCCATCCACAGCACCGCCACGGTGATTATCACCAGTGCCAGGACCATGAACAGCAGCGTCTGACCTTCTCTTTTGGGATCACGGTGTTTCATCAGTGGATAATATCCCGCTATTGCAGGTACAATTCGCTGTGCCTTCCCGCCGTCGCCTCGCCTGTCACGTTGATCCGGCGGAACCCGTTTTCATCGCGGCGCGTGAAGGGTAGGATGAACTCAACCAAGGGCATTTTAAGCGGAAAATCCTGCGTTACCTCGTACGTCAACGCCTGCCCAAGTACCGAGGCCGAACGCTCGGAATGCGAAAAAGAACCGCGCTCCCACTCCTCGTAGTTCAGGATGTAGTCTGCGCGTCCGTGGTTCTCGGACGCCAGATAAGCCGGTATGCGGACGCGTTCCAGCACTGCCCGCTGGGAAACCCCGGCGTCGCTCGCCAGCGCCAAGTCGATCACCTCCCCGGGACGCGACGCGCCCGAGAGCGGCGAGGTCCCCAGCGGTGTGAAGTCGGGCACGATCATTGCACCGGAATTGGGGATCGACGCGACCCGCACCGCCTTGTACGCCATCCAGTCGTTGAAGCCCACCGCCCGGGCGCGCGCCGCGCGCGCCGCCGCATGATGCAAAATCTCCCGTCCACTAAACGCGATCGCCGCCTGGAGCAATCCGAAAAGGAAAATGCTCAGGATGAAAATCACGATGAACGACTCCAACAACGCCTGCCCGGAAAGCCCAGATAGATTGGGCGCACCGGAAGCGCTCTGTGAAACACCGCCGCGCCTGTCAGCCGAAGAGATCATGCAGACCGCCGTTCCGTTTTCGGATGACGGTCAATTGCTCGTCCCGTCGGAGTCCAGATTTTTGATGAAATCGGCCGATGACTGGTCTGCCGCCGCCTGGGCGTCCGAACCCAGATCGGGGTCGAGTGCCGACACCGCGCCGCTCGTCTTCTTTGTGATCGTGTCGCCGAGAAGGCCGAAAACCACAAGGGCGGCGATAGCAATTACCACCACTATGATGATGTACTCGACCATTGCCTGGCCAGAACGCGATTTGTTTTTGATGCTGCTTTTCATTTTACCTTGCCTCCCCGCGACTTGTGTCACGGATACTCCGACGCCACCAGGTCCAGAACCCGGTTGCCGTTTTGCTTCAGGGCGTACAACAGGAACGACATCATGACGACCACCAGAATCAGGACACACGTGACGATCAAGTACTCGATGAATACCTGACCCCTTCGGGCGTCCTCATCGGGCGCCGAACAAGCCCCCAAAATAGCCCTTCTGGATTTCATGGCCGATATTTTAACACACTGATGGCATTTATGTAAACAAGGCAAAAACCACTTGATTTTAAAATTGCCATATGCGACTCTAAACGCACATACCCAACACCGAGCACACACCGACCATGGACATCACCATCCCGGAAAAATCCGCATCAATCAAATACCGCGTGCCTTATGCCGACACCGACATGATGGGCGTCGTCTATTACGGCAACTACCTCACCCTGTTCGAACGCTGCCGCAACGAGCTAATGCGCAGCACCGGTCCTTCATACAAGCAGTTGGAGGAGGGCGGCGTAATGCTCCCCGTAATCGAAGCGCACGTCGATTACAAAAGCCCCGCTAAATACGACGACGTGCTAACCGTAACGGGCTGGCTCGCTGAAGCCCGCGGTATCCGGATAAAGGTGCGCTGCGTTGTCTACCGCGGTGAAGAACTGCTCGCCTCCGGCTACACCGTGCACTGCTGCGTCTCAACCGGAACAAAACGCCCTGTGCGCGTCCCAGAATTCTTCCTCAATCTCGTGGCAGAGTAAACACTACGCAACTTTCGTAAAATCTTAACGCCTGTCGCATTGCTCCCGGACATCCTACTCAGCTCCCTGCCTGCACGCGCCGAAATCGTGCGTTCAATACGCGCGACGCTCGACGGCGCCGGCTTTGTGGAAGTCGAAACCCCAGTGAGGATAAGCTCACCCGCAAACGAGCCGCACATAATCCCGCCCCCGAGCGGCGATGCGTTCCTGCGCGCCTCCCCGGAACTCCAGATGAAACGCCTCATCGCGCTCGGCATGCGGCGCGTCTACCAGATAGGCCCATGCTTCCGGGCAAATGAGCGAGGCAGCAGGCACAACCCCGAATTCACCATGCTTGAATGGTACAGGGGCGACGGCGACTACATGCAGATCTTTGGAGACATGAAGAAATTCGTCTGCGACGCAGCCTGCGCCGTATGCGGCTCGCCCGAAATCTCGTTTGGCGGCACCACGATAAACCTCGCTACCTCATGGGAGAAGATCACAGTTCGCGATGCCTTTAAGCGCTACGCAGGCTGGGATCCAATCGAAAACTTCGACGCCGACCGCTTCGATTTCGACATGGCGGTGAAAGTTGAACCTGCGCTCCCGAAAGACCGTCCTTGCATCTTGCTCGACTACCCTGGTCAAGCCGCGTCGCTCGCGCGCCTGAGCGGACACGACGAGCGCGTCGCCGAACGCTGGGAGGCGTATATCGGCGGGATGGAGCTATGCAACGCATACGGGGAGCTGATCGACCCGGTCGAACAGCGTCGCCGTTTTGTGGCCGCACGAGAGGAAAAGATCCGTCTCGGCGAAACGCCAATGCCTATTGACGAGGAATTCCTCGAATCGCTCGCGTCCATGCCGCCAACCGGCGGCGCGGCGTTTGGCATCGACCGCTTCGTGATGGTCTTGCTAGACCTCACCGACATTGCCGCCGTCCGCACGTTCTGCGAGCGGGAACGCCAATAAAATAGGTTACAGGTTTGTCGTGATGGCGTCGACGAGCTTGTCCTTGCTCGTCACCCCAACAAACTGACCGACAGATTTGCCGTCTTTGAACAGTACGAGGGTCGGTATGCTGCGGACGCCGAATTTGGCGGGCACGGCCGTGTTTTCGTCCACATTCATTTTCGCGACCACCGCTTTGCCGCCGACCGCCTCGGCCACCTGGTCGATGATCGGACCCTGTGTGCGGCACGGGCCGCACCACGGCGCCCAGAAGTCAACCAACACGACTCCGCTCTTCACGGTCTCATCGAAATTCTTGTCTGTGATTTCCACTGCTTTGTCACTCATTGCATCATCTCCTTAGCTGTTGATCCCACGGCGTTCGCCCGCCGGATACTTGTTGTTAAATCGCGCCGGCATACCACGCGGCACTGCTTCCTGCTTCTGATTGAATCACGCGGAACATTCTATATCTTAGAACAAACTTTTGTAAACCGTAAAATGTAATCCGACGGTGGCCTGTGGCATTATGGAATTATGGAGGGCTTCGCAAATGTGGCCCGCACAGCTTTTTAATCACTTACCGCAAGGGAAACTCTGCTTGCGTGATACCTGAAAATGGAAACACCATCGCGCCACCCTCCCCTTCGGGACGCTGACCTTGTCCTCCCCACGCAGCCATCTGGCGGTGTGAAGCCGCACTTCGTCGCAGCATTCACATCGTCGAGAGGTTCCCTTAGATAATTTCAAGGTTTTGGCGGGTTCACCCACGAACGACAACGGACCTATTCCCCATTTAGGGGACAGACCCTAAAATTGTTCAAGTGCAAAGCGACCACAGGCGTTGGAGTGCGGTGGCAAGCGCGGCGCGACACCGCTTTGGCTTCAGTGTAAAGCGGTATTCCACGCCACCTGTCCCGAGCCTGGCACCTAAAACATGAAGCCACTTTTAGCGTGGCGGAAACGGCTGAAACACTACAGGTAGCGGAATTTTATTTTTAAGGCTTGACTTTGAAACCGCCCCAGCTTTAGACTTGTTGCCATTCAGCAGGGCGTGTCGCAATGTCGAGTTGCCGCGTCCGTTTCGTTAAGGCCTTGTTAGGCATTCGCAAGTTTTAAGCAACACCGTTTACCTCACAACCACAAAGCTTCAATAAGGAATAATGCAGTGACCCAGAAAGTCCACCATGATACAAGTGCGTCGATTCGCAAGCGCGACGGCTCCACAGAGCCTTTCAAAGTGGAAAAAATCATAAACGCCATCGCCAAGGCTGGCGAGGCAACGGGGGAATTCGGGCGCGACATTGCGGAAAAACTCGCTCTGAAAGCGCTAACTATCATTGATGCCCTGCAGGGGTCGCTCGACGTCACCGTGGAGAACATCCAGGACGTTGTGGAGGAGGTCTTGCTAACCTCTCCGTACCGACGGACTGCGAAGGCATATATCATCTACCGCGATCAGCATGCAAGGCTGCGCGAGATCATCAGTCGTGCGAGCGTGGATCTGGTAGATGAATATATTGGGAAGTCAGACTGGCGCGTACGCGAGAATTCCAACATGTCGTACTCGCTGCAGGGACTCAACAACTACATTTCAAGCGAGATAAGCAAGTCGTACTGGCTCGACAAAATCTATCCTGCGGAAATCCGGGAGGCGCACTCCTCCGGCGCCATGCACATCCACGACCTCGGGCTTCTTAGCGTGTACTGCGTCGGATGGGATCTGCAGGATCTGTTGCGCTGCGGCTTCAAGGGGGTGGAGGGCAAGGTCGAGAGCCTGCCCGCGAAACACCTGCGCACAGCGCTCGGTCAAATCACCAACTTCTTCTACACCCTCCAGGGCGAAGCCGCAGGCGCGCAGGCCTTCTCCAGCTTCGACACGCTCCTCGCGCCGTTCGTTCGCTACGACAAGCTTGGCTACAAAGAGGTGAAGCAGGCTCTGCAGGAATTCGTATTCAACATGAACGTTCCCACGAGGGTCGGCTTCCAGACGCCATTCACAAACATAACGATGGACCTCGACCCTCCTTCAAACATGGCTAACGAGCCAGTCGTCATTGGCGGCAAAACCATGCCAGAAACCTATGGCGATTTCAAGGTCGAGATGGACATGATCAACAACGCGTTCCTGGAGGTCATGACTGAAGGCGACGCCAAGGGCCGCGTGTTCACGTTCCCAATCCCGACGTACAACATCTCCAAGGATTTCAATTGGAATCGGCCCGGACTGGAGAAACTGTGGACAGTCACGGCGAAATATGGAATCCCCTATTTCGCGAATTTCGTCAACTCCGACATGAACCCCGACGACGCGCGCTCGATGTGCTGCCGCCTGCGTCTAGACAAGCGCGAGCTCAACAGCCGCGGCGGCGGTTTGTTCGGGGCGAACCCCCTCACAGGATCAATAGGGGTTGTAACGATAAACATGGTTCGCCTCGGCTATCTCTCCAAAGACGAGGACGAATTCCTCACGCGACTTGACGGCCTAATGTCTATTGCCAGAAACAGCCTTGAAATAAAGCGCAAGGTGCTGGAGAAATTCACTGAGGAAGACCTATACCCGTACACGAAGTTCTATCTGCGGACGGTTTACAGCCGCTTTGGCAAATTCTGGCAAAACCACTTTTCCACGATCGGTCTGCTCGGTCTCAACGAAGCGTGCCTCAACCTGTTTGGCGAGGACATCGGCACAGAGCGAGGCATGGCTTTCGCCGAGCGCGTGATGGACTTCATGCGCGAACGCCTCGCGGATTACCAGGAGGAAACCGGCAACCTTTACAATCTGGAGGCGACCCCCGCAGAAGGCACTACTTACAGGCTGGCGCAACTTGACGCCAAACTCTACCCCGATATCATAAGCGCCGCCGGCAAAAACAGCGAGCCTTTCTACTCGAACTCCACTCAGCTTCCCGTCTCGTATAGCGGCGATATTTTCCGCGTGCTGGATCTGCAGGACAACATTCAGACGAAGTACACGGGTGGCACCGTGCTTCACGTCTTCACCGGCGAGGCCGTTAGCGACCCCAATGCCGTGAAGGCCTTTGTGCGCACCGTTTGCCAGAACTACCGTCTGCCATACTTCACTGTCACCCCCACTTTCAGCGTGTGCGAGGAGCACGGCTACATTTCAGGCGAACATTACGAATGCCCCAAATGCAACCGTGCCACCGAGGTCTACTCCCGCGTCGTCGGATACATCCGCCCTGTGAAGCAGTGGAACGCCGGCAAGCAGAACGAATTCAGCATGCGCAAGATGTTCGATGTAGAGCACGCCGGCGCAGTGAAATGACTCGATGAAGATCGCGGCGTTTCTCCCGATCAGCCTCTGCGACTACCCAGGCAGGGTAGCCGCCGTGGTTTTCGCGCAGGGGTGCAACTTCAACTGCCCTTGGTGCCACAACCGGCATTTGATCCCCCGCGATCCGGCGGAGGTGCCGCCTATATCTGAAGCGGATGTGCTAACAACCTTGTCAGAACGCCGCGGCCGCCTCGGAGGGGTTGTCGTCTCCGGTGGCGAGCCGACAATCCACGCAGACCTGCCCGAGTTCCTCGCCAAGCTTAAAGCTATCAGGATCGCCGTGAAGCTCGACACGAACGGCTCCAATCCGGAAATGGTTGATCGATGCATCCGTGAGGAACTCGTGGACTTCATCGCCATGGACGTCAAAGCGCCATGGGGAAAGTACGACAAACTCACCGGCATTGCAGACTCTGCAAACGGACCCCAGCGGACTATGCGCGTCATCGCCAACTCCGGCTTGCCTCATCAATTCCGCACCACCCGTGTCGAGCCGCTGCTTGACGAATCGGACTTCGCGGACATCTCCGCCTCTATCCCATCCGCCAGCCCGCACGTATGGCAGGACTACGTTCCGCCAAAGTTTTAGCTTGTTGCCAAGGGGTGGTTTAAGTAGAATCAGCAACCTCTTATTCAATAATTTCAAGTTAACGGCATCCGGAAGCCATCGTCCGAAAACACATGCTCCCCTTCCCCCTTTTCCTGGCTCTCAAATACCTGAAGCCCAAACGAAGCCTCGCAGTTATAATACCAATCATAACTGTCCTGGGAATAATGTTGGGGGTCGCGATCCTGATGATAGTGCTAGCGGTCATGACGGGTTTCGGCGACGAATGGCGAGACAAGATTCTCAGCTTCAAGCCCCATATCACAATATACCACAAATCTGGGCTTATCCAGGACACGGAGAGCGCATGCTCGCTGATCGAGGCCATCGAAGGCGTGAAGACGGTCAGCCCCACAATCGTATCCCCCGTAATGCTACGATACGACGAAAGAATGGATCCTGTGATGGCGACGGTCATAGGCATTGACGGAGATCGCTCATCAATAATATCGCGGCAGATTGCCAGCGGAGAAAACCTGTTCGCCGGAGGGTACAACGTCTCAGGCAACAATGTAATGATCGGCAGAGACCTTGCGAAGAGGCTCTCGGTCCCCGTGGGCGCCACGCTCCTGTGTTACTCGCCACTCAATCTGAATTCCGAGAACGCGCTGTACTTCCCGGAAGAACTCGTTGTCGCAGGGGTTTATGACACAGGCATGCGCGATATCGACGACCTGATCGCAATCACTTCGCTTGGGATGGCGCGCGACATCGTCGGTATCGATGACGGGGCGCAGACAATACAGGTGCAGACCTCAAACCCGGAGATGGCTTGGCGTGAGGCGGCGGAGATAGAGGCAGCGCTCGGCCCCGGCTTCAAAGCCAGCACATGGCACCAAGAAGACCAGGTTCTGTTCCAGACTTTGCGCACGGAGAAGACGATGATGTTCATACTTCTCGCGTTCATCGCCATTGTCGCGGCGTTTTGCGTAACCAACACGCTGATAGTCATTACAATACAGAAGACTCGTGAAATAGGACTCCTTAAGGCACTTGGGTTCTCCGGAGGACAGATAAAGGCGGCATTCGTGCTACATGGTTTGATTCTATGCGTGACCGGTATAGTTATAGGCCTGCTTGCAGGTTGCCTCGTCCTCAGGAACCTCCAGGGCATGGTGGCGCTCCTGGCACGATTCGGCATGGACGTGTTCCCCAAAGAAATATACGGGCTCGCCAAAATCCCATGGCGCATCGTCCCCGAAGACATCATCTCCGTGGTCTCCACTGTTTTTGTTTTCTGCACGGCTGCCAGCTACCTCCCGGCACACTACGCGGCACACCTCGACCCTGTGAAGGCAATAAACCAGGAGTGAAGCGATGAACGGCACAAACAACAATTTCGCGCTTCAGGCGGAAGAAATACACAAGACCTACAAGCTCCCGAAAGCAACATTGAGGATCCTGTGCGGAGCCTCATTAACAGTGGCGCCGGGGGAGCACGTGGCGATAACCGGCAAGAGCGGCTCCGGCAAAAGCACACTGCTTAACATTCTGGGAGGGCTCGACAAGCCCGACAGCCGCCCGGGAACGCGCGTCGCCATAAAGGGACGCAAAATTACCTGCGCATCGGAAAGGCTGCGTTCGCAGGTTAGAGCACGTGACGTCGGGTTCGTCTTCCAGGCATACAATCTCATGCCGGAAATGAACATAGTCGAGAACGTCATGCTTCCTTCTCTCGCGCTTCCAGGCAACAGCCGAGACTCCCGCGCGCGCGCCCTGCACCTGCTAGAGCTGGCCGGCCTTGCCGACCGCCTGTCGCATCTCCCGAAAGAACTCTCTGGCGGCGAACAGCAACGCGTCGCCATTGCGCGCGCCATGATGAATTCCCCTGCTCTTATACTCGCAGACGAACCCACTGGCAACCTGGACCCCGCCACAGGCAACCAGATATTAGACATGCTCTTTGGCATATCGAAACAGGAAGATTCAGAAGGGCATGGAGCCCCCGCGCTCGTAATGGTGACTCACTCGACAGATATCGCCGGTCGCTGCGACCGCATAGTCCGTCTAGAAGACGGGCGGTTGGTGGAGGATGAATAATTATTGCGAAAAAAACGTCAAAGTAATAACATAAGCACCGTTTAAAAACTTCAAGGCCATTTCACAACCGATTAAAACACAGGAGGACATTATGATCAGCATGAAAACAATTCCATTCAAGGTAACGGGTATCGCCGTTCTGGCTCTGGCCATGGCTGCGGGTTGCCAGAGCTATAGGGGCGACGTGTATTCCAGAGACGAGGCCAGAACCGGCAACGCCGTGCTAAACGCCACAGTCGTGTCCGTAAAGGAAGTCTACATCGAAGGCACACAAGGTGTTGTGGGCGGACTCGGAGGCGCTGTGCTCGGCGGCGTGATTGGCCACTCGATCGGCGGCGGCTCAGGCAAAGATATCGCAACGGCGGCTGGCGCCCTCGGCGGCGCGGCGGCTGGCGCGGCGCTTGAAAACACCGCAACCGGCAAACGTGCGATCGAGATCACAGTCCAGTACGAGAACGGCGCAGTCGAGGCAATCGTTCAAGAGCCTGGGAAAGACATATTCCAAGCAGGTCAGGCTGTGCAGGTGCTGATCAGCCCGCAGGGCACGAAGCGCGTTCGTCCGTAGTGGCACATAAAGCGTAAACGCGACATAAAAGGCTGCGGGGGAAAATCTCCGCCGCCTTTTTATTTCTTTAAAAAAATACCTGACGCATCAACGGTGCAAGAAAATAAAAAATGAAACCGACGCCAGTTTTTAAAAATCCGGGAGCCAAACTGCAGGATCTGCTCCGCTTCGACAGCGGAACGCCTGTTCTGACAGCGGAGGATTGGCGGCGCCGGCGACTTGAACTGATTAAGCCACTTCAGGACATCTGTTACGGCCCCATGCCGCCTACGCCGGAAGGCCGCCCAAGGGTTGTCACGACAAAACCGGGGAAGGGCGCTTTCAGGAATGCTCCGTCCGCCACTCACGCCAGGCTTGTGACGTTCCCGTTCGCGGACAGCGACTACGGCATCCTCCTCGACCTCTACACCCCCATCAAGGCAGATTCCGAATCCCCGACCCCCGTGGTCATATGCGGCGACGGTTGCTGGCAGCGTGTGACGCCAGAATTCGCCGAGCTTGTGACAGGCAGGGGTTATGCCCTATGCGTCTTCGACCGGACGACCGTATCGCCCGATATAGGCGAGTCCCACGAAGCCGTGCGCGGGAGCGTGCTGGGGCGGCGCCACCCGGAGCTCGAGTTCGGTGCCATCGCCGGATGGGCATGGGGATTCAGCCGCGTTTTGGACGCCATCCAGGAGATCAAAGGCCTCGATGCTTCGCGCGTGGCAGTGTGCGGACATTCACGCGGCGGAAAGGCGGCCCTGCTGGCCGGAGCTTTCGACGAACGTTTCGCAACCGTCTTCCCCAACGGCTCGGGCTCAGGCGGCTCAGGCAGCTGGTTGTTACAGGCTCAAGGCGCGGAACCGCTGGAAGTTATCACGCGGGTCTTCCCATCATGGTTCACGCCGGGTTTCGCCGCCTACGCTCGCCGCGAGACGGAGCTCCCTTTCGACAGCCATTACCTCAAGGCGCTGTGCGCTCCGCGCCCCGTTGTCTCGACAGAGGCTCTCGGGGATCTCTGGGCGAACCCCGCCGGCGCATGCGTCACGCACGCCGCCGCACGCGAGGTCTACCGATTTCTAGGTGGACGTGACGCCCACGCGGGCATGCACTTCCGCAATGGCGGGCATGAACACGGCATACCAGACTGGACAGCCATGCTCGACTACTGTGACTGGCACTATTTCGGCAAACCCCTTCCCTGGGATCCGCTCTACACGCCCTTTGCGCTATAGCTTGCCGTCGATGTACTCGTGCATGTCGGAAACCGATTTGCCTTCGAATGACATCCTGTGCCATATCTCCAAGTTCATCAGTATCCAGAGCCGGAAGTTATGATCGGCTTTGCCGCCTAGGTGCTCGTTCACCAGACGGTCTATTTCCTCTTGGCGGAAGACTCCGAGTTCCACGAAACGTGATTCCGCAAAAAGCTCTTTGAGGAAGTGCGCGAGGTCGGTGCGGAGCCAGCGTGCAATCGGAAAGCCGAAACCCTGCTTGGGGCGGTCTATCAGTTCCTGGGGCATGTAGCGCGATGCGACCTTGCGCAGAATGTATTTGAGCTGGCGTCCGTGGAGCTTCATATCGCATGGCAGCGACGCCGCGAATTCGGTAACCTTGTAGTCGATCATCGGCGGGCGGATTTCTATTGAATGCGCCATACCCATACGGTCGGATATTGCGAGCAGGTGGTCCGGCATGCGCGTCATCAAGTCGGTGTAGAGCATCTTGTCTAGAAACTCCTCGGCCGTCCCGTCGTTGAAATAGCTCAGGATTTTTCCGGCGGAGTCAGTGTCGGCTATGCGCTTTACAGCCTCGTCGGTAAAGAGCGCCTCCTTATTCTCGTCTGTGAAACGCAAAAAGCTCATGCTGCGCGCGTAGCGGCCGCCTGCATCGTAAAACGACATGTCGTTGAGCCATTTGAGCTTCGACGCCATGCTCTTGTAGCCGAATGATTCGGGAATCAGGTTGAAGACCTTGCCAAAGATGTGGCGGCGCATCCATGCCGGGAAAACTGAATATAGCCCGGCCAGCTTCTGCCCCGCGAAACGATCGTATCCCGCGAAATTCTCGTCGCCGCCATCGCCACTCAGAACCACCTTGACATCGCGCGCTGCGACTTGTGAGACGAGGTACACGCCCACGCCGAAGGGATCCGCGGGCTCGTCCATGTGGAAGATCATCTCGGGGATTTTGTGGATGATATCAGCCTCTACGATCTCCTCGCGCGCGATCAGATTATACTTGGATGAAATCATGCGCGCCCACGGCAGCTCATTGATATCCTGCTCCTTGACCCCTATGGAGAAGGAGTGGAAAGGCTCGCCTTTTATTTTCGCCATCATCGCCGTGATGAGGCTGGAGTCTATCCCGCCGCTCAGGAAAGCACCCACAGGCACATCGCTTAGCAGGTGCATCTCAACCGATTCCAGCAGCACGCGCTCAAGTTCGTCGGCCAGCTCCCTTTCGCTTCCTTTTAGCTTGTTATTGAACGAGTCCAGATGCCAGTATTGGCTTACCGACACCTTGCCGTTTTCATAGACGGCGCGGTGTCCGGCCTGGAGCTTCATGACGCCTTCGAAGAGCGTGCGCTCGTCCGGCAGGTAACGCAGCGACATGTAATGCCACAGCCCTTCGATATCGGGCTTGCGCTCGACGATGCCTGATGCGAGGATCGACTTGACCTCCGACGCGAATGCGAAATTGCCGTTGGCGTGCGCGAAGAAGAGTGGCTTCTGGCCCATGTGGTCGCGTCCAAGCAGGATGCGGTTGCGTTTGAAATCCCAGAGGCCGAATGCGAACATGCCACGCAGCCTGGTGATGCATTCGTCGCCGCATTCCTCGTAAAGGTGGAGGATCACCTCTACGTCCGTAGCGGTGGATAGCACGTGCCCACGGGCCGCAAGTTCATCCCGCAAGGTTGGACTGTTGTAGATTTCCCCATTACAGACCAGCGCTAGCGAACCGTCCTCATTTAGGATCGGCTGGCGGCCGCCGGCGAGGTCAATAATGCTCAGGCGCCGCTGACCGAGCGACCCGGCATCCCTATCCATGAAGCCGCTGTCGTCGGGCCCCCGAAAAGTCATTAATTCGCACATCCCGCGCACGCGCCCCGGGGCGCCTTCGCCGAAAAAACCGGCAATACCGCACATTGACATTCCTATCTTCCTATTAGCTTTTTAAGCTCCGTTAATTCTTTGCGGAGTTCCGCGTCGCCTACGAGCGGGATTTCACGCACAGCCTTTTCGAGGCTTTCGGGATCTGACGCGCGCAGATAAAGGCGTGCCAAAAACTCATGGTTTTGAAAACTCCAGAATTCACGGTCTATGACCTGCGTCTCCCAAAAGGAAATCGCCTCTGCGACCTCGCCTTTTTCGGCGAGCGAGTGGGCGTACAGCATGCGCGCCTCGGAGTCGTATGGGTTGATGTTCACCGCCATTTTCGAAAAATGCAGCGCCATCTTGATCTTCTCGGAATATTCGATGGAGCTGCCCGCAGCCAGCGCCTCCTCGAACGCGAGCTTGGCGGCGTATGCGGGGAAGTAGTAGTTGTGCGGATACAACCCAGCTGCTTTAAACGCTTGCGACGCCGCATGGCTGGCCGAGGAGGTGGCGGGAACCTCTTTTCCGTGGCCGCCAAAAAAACCGAATTTGGTTTTCTTGTACATGGCCTGCGCGACGGAAGCCTTTACGGCATATATTAAACTGAACGCACCGCATGTGAATAGGAGGCTGGCGACAATGACGTCGATTTTTTTTCGTGTTGCGAGAGATAAGAATGCCACTGCTTCGACTCCCCGCTCCGGCTAGAAGAAGCTTGACAAGACTTCGATCATGTCCCCCGGCATAAGCACGGGGTTTTCGGAGACGTTTCTCTTGATCTTCCGGATATCGTATTCAGTCGCGACACCGTTGCGCACGAGCTTGACCTTGTTGCTGGCGTAGGGCGTCACATCGCCTGCCCCAACAATGGCCTGCCAGAGCGTGATTCCGTCGCGGTACGGGAAGTTGCCTTTATTGGCGACCTCGCCGGTCACGAAAATCTCGGGTGTCTGCTGCATGTTGGGGGAGACGATGGTCACGTTGAGCGAAGTGAAATAACCGCTTTCGACATACGCGTCGGCCACGGCTTTCTCGGCCTCCGACGTGGTGAGCTGCCCGACCTTGAATTCGCCGAGGTGCGGCAGTGTGACATTACCGTATGCGTCCACGACGTCCACGACGTCCATGGGTTCCACGGCACCGGCGCGCAGGGTGATCTGAACAGTGTCGCCCATTTGCAGCGGCCGGAATGCCGAAGAGCCCCGTGCGATCGTCATTCCCGGAACCGGGGGGGCCCACGACGCCGGATCCATGCTTGGATTGCCGAACAATATGCCATTGAGGCTCATGCATCCTGAAACAAACATTGCCAAAAAGACGGCCGCCAACAGGGTTTGTACGTTCTTAAGCTTCATAGATTGCTTCCCGAAGACTCTATCAGGATTTGTTCTTGCCCTTGCTTCTCCCGGTACGTTTAGTTTTGCCGTCCGAGTCGGTCTGGTAGTAATAGTAATAGTACTGGTGCTCGTAGTAGTAGGAGGAATAGTCATGCGAGGCGTTGACGTTGTTCAAGACCACGCCGAGCAAGTTGCCGCCCATGCTTGTGACCATGTCCTTGGCGCGTTTGCATATCGCACGGGGGTATTTTCTGTGCTGGACGACCATCACCACGCCGTCGCATATCCGTGCGAGCTGCGAAGTGTCGCTCACGCCCACCATGGGCGGCGCGTCCATGATCACACGGTCGTAGCGGCTTCTGGCTTCCTCCAGCACGGCCTTCATTTCGTCAGTGTCCATCAGCCCGTATATGCTGGAGCTTGCGATGCGTCCCGAGGGCATGAAATCAAGCTTGGAATTGTCCGTTTTGATCAGCGCCTCGTCGAATGTCACTTCACCCACAACGACGTTGCTGATGCCGATCTCGTTGTCGACATTGAGGATCTTGTGCAGACGCGGGCGGTGCAAGTCCGTGTCGATCAGGAGAACTTTCTCCCCTACTTCCGCGCAGACATAGGCTAGGTTGAAGGAAGTAAGCGATTTTCCTTCGCCCGCGCTGGCGCTTGTGAACATGACGATCTTGCCACCTCCAAGTTTGGCGGACGATTTCAAGTTCATCCTGAGCACCCGGTAAACCTCCGAATGTTTCGGGCGCGCACCTGCATCGCTGAGAGTGCGCATACGCTGTGGTATGACGCCCACCACGTTGGTGTTCAGGTATTTCTCTACGTCTTCCACGCTCTTGATTGTGGTGTCGAGGTACTCGACGAAGAACGCGAGCACGACGCCGAAGAACAGGCCAGCCACGACGCTGAGCGTGATGTTGAGCGCGAAATTCGGGCTTACGGGGACGGGGGTCTCGGGGACTTTGGCCTCTTCTATTATACGCACGCTCGTGGTGGGGATTTTCGTCGCAACGCTTTCGAAGACGAGGCGCTGCTTGAGCGTATCGCGGCTGGACCGCATCGCCTCGATCTCCTTCTGTGTCTTATAAAACTCCAGCGCGCTGCCAGAGGACAACTCCCTTTCCTTGGTTCTTTCCTCTGCAAGCCTCGCGGAGTACATGTCGTATTCCGCCTGGGCCTGCTCGTAGTCAACTTTAAGCCCGAGTTTGATCTCCGCCACACGTCCGGAAATCCTGTTGGCAATGTCCCGCAGCAGCGCTTCGTTTTGCACCACGCTTGGGTGATTTGGACCAAGACCTGCCTGTTTCTGCACTGTCGCAGTCATTTCCAGCTTCTGTTTTTCTGTAATCAGCGGCTGAAGCGACACGTCGCCGGTCAGGATGCCAAGCGTGCCGGCGGCCTCTTCGGGGGAGAGTTCCACGATTTTCTCGTACTTGGATTTCTTGATGTCGGCGATCATTGCCGCACGCGCCGTCTCGGCCGCGAGCTGCACGATCCCGGAGCGTATTGCGGCCGTTCCGGTGTCTATATCCGACAGGAGCGTTATACCGTACTTTTCGCGCATTTCCGCAAGTTTTTCCTCCGCCTGAAGTATATCGCGGTCCATCTTCTCTATTTCCGCACCGAGGTCTTTGAGCGCATCTTCCGCGGAGGATCTGGCTTCCTGCTGTGTCTGCTTTAGAAACTCGTCCGCGATCGTGTTGGCCACCCTGGCCGCGACGATCGCCGCCTCGCCATCCTTGGAGTCCGGCTTGTCGAGACGCACCGTGATTTCTATTAGTTCAGTATCGCGCCGGATGCTGAGCGACGTCTTGCCCTGTATGAGCTTCACGGTGTTGTCGAACGCCGCCGTCTGCGTGCTCTTCCATCCGTAAGACGCGCCCATGATGTCGTCAAGCCGCTCGCGCCGCACAACTGCCTCGATTATCTTCCTCGATTTGATGATTTCGAACTGGGTTCGCAGGAAGATGGGGTCGTAGCGGTAGTAAGACTGCGAAAACACATCGATGTCCGGAGTGGCGCGCTGCACTTGGATCAGGGATGTGGCGGAGTATATCCGCGGCATCTGGCGTGTTATGATAATTCCAGTCACGATCATCATAAGAGAGACCGCGATGACGACCTCCTTGCGGGAGAACAGCACTTGCCAATAATCCAGGAAGTGCACAGATTCGGGGTCCTGCCGCCTCAAATTGGTGTCGTCGTTGTTCATCAATGTCCTTCAAATGAAATCCGCCGGGTTTTCAGGCCGGCGGATTAGCTGCATAACGTTCAAGCCGTGCAAGCGCATTCCGCTGCGCTATGCGGCGTTCTATAGGAAATCATAAGTGGCGGTGACTCCAACCACGTTCTCGGTGTAGCCCGTGTCGATGTCGGAATCGACGTCCTCGTAGGAGTAGAAGACCGATGCCGTGAGATCTTCGGTGAATTCATAGGCAGCGGAGACGCGGACCCAGATACTGTCGCGGTCGGCGTCCTTGTCTTCAAACGCTTCACGGTAGTAGTCGTGGTTGAATGCGTCGGGGTCTATGTCGTCCTTTTCATAGGTGCGCATGCGGTATTCCACATCAGCGGATAGCGCGAAATTGCCCGTTCTGCCAAACCTGCGGGCCACGTTGCCGTACAGCGTCATGTTCTCCTGGGAGCTGTAGGGGAAAACATCCGCGTACTCGTTGCCGTACCTTATGCCCACGCGGCCGCTTGTGCGCTCAAGCTGGCGGAACGCGAACTCAATCCTAGTGTCGCCCCACATGTCGTCGTCTTCAAGGTCGTCAGCCTCATACCACATGAAGTTGTAGCCCGTGCGACCGAGCAGAACGTGGTTGCCATCCCCCAGGAAATCGTATGACAGCTGCACGCCAAGCGTCACGTACTGGACGCCAGCATCGATTCTCAGCGGAGAGCCGTCCGTGCTGAGGGGATCCGCTTCCGCACCGTCCCTGGTGCGGTCGAACGCGGTGTATTCCCCGAACAGGCCGAACGCGACGTGGCGGTTCTGGCGATGCATCAACTCGCCCAGAACCGAATATTCGTCTTCGTCGCCGCGGTCGGCGGCGTATTCTTCGTCATAGCGCTTAACGCGCCAGAGACCGGAAAGCTTGAATGTGTCGTCGGCCGTCAACTGGGTGAGGATGGACGGACGCAGCAGGTTCTCCCAGTAGTCGTCCTCCCGCGCTTCCAGCTCGCGCTCGCCCAGTTCGTAATCGGCATCGTAATACCAGTCCTTCGCGCCGCTCCAGATGTAAAGATCTGTAAGCCTGAATATGGTGAGCGGGGTGATGTTGAATTCAATATCGCCCTTCGCCATGTGGGACCACTCCTCCTCCTCGCCGCCACTACGCGGGTTGTCGAAATATGTGTAGGAAGGACTGTACTCAAAATAGTACTTGAATCGCTCGGAAGTACGCTTGTCAAATGAGATTTTGGGCGACACCCAGATTTCCGTGTCGTCCTCCTTTTCGATAGGCTCGTCCTTGACCAGAAAGCCGTCCGGGATTTTGTCCCTGTTGTCGGTTTGCCTCACGCCAACTGTCAGGCTCAGCCCCAGTGGTTCGAGCAATCCGCCCTCGCCAAATGCAAGCGAAGACGCCAAAATACCGGCGGAAAGCGCTACCCCAAGCGCCATGTGTCTTTTCAACAAGTTCATTTTATCATTATCTCCGGAAGATTTTGAAAGAACCTCAATAGTCCTCACGCAGGAGAGACTACTTCAAAACCACCGTAAAAGTCAACCATAAATAACGGTCTTACAAAAAATTAACATCTCGTCGAAAAACAATCAGCCTTCGCCCATTCGCCCCATCGCGGCTTCAAGCCGCAAGTCTTCGTTCGAGGCCGCCAACGCACCCAGCAGCTCGCCAATCTGCCCCTCCATAACGCGGTCCAAACTGTACAATGTCAGGTTTATTCGGTGGTCTGTCAGCCTGTTCTGCGGGAAGTTGTACGTCCGCATCCTGCCACTGCGGTCCCCGGACCCGATCATGACGCGACGCGCGCTGCCCATTTTCTCTTCCTCGGCATCGCGCCTCTGATCAAGCAGCCTCGACCTCAACGCCGCCATGCACTTTTCCTTGTTCTGGTGCTGCGAACGCTCTTCCTGGCTCTGCACGACTATCCCCGTCGGCAAATGCGTGATGCGAACAGCCGAATCGGTCTTGTTCACATGCTGGCCGCCCGCCCCGCCGGACCTGTAGGTGTCTATGCGCAGATCCTGCGGATCTATCACAAGTTCGTCATCCTCTTCCGCCTGCGGAAAAACCGCCACGGTCGCCGCTGATGTGTGGACACGCCCCTGCGACTCCGTCTCTGGCACTCGCTGCACCCTGTGCCCCCCGCCCTCGTATCGCAGCGCGGCATAGGACCCTGTCCCCTCAACGAGGAACACGATCTCCTTGTAGCCGCCCATCCCGCCGGGGCTCGCGTCTAGTGGCGTCACTTTCCACCCCCGCTCTTCCGCGTACCTGCAGTACATGCGGTATAAATCACCTGCGAATATCGCCGCCTCGTCGCCGCCCGTGCCCGCGCGGATTTCAATCATGGCGTTTCTCTGGGCGTCAGGATCGGGCGGAAGCAGCGCCGCCGCCAAATCATGCTCCGCGCCGGGCAACGCCTCCTCCGCCTCCGCAAGCTCCGCCTCCGCAAGCTCGCGGAAGTCGTCGTCCATACCTGGGCTCTCGATGATCCTGCGAGCCTCTTCGACCGACTCCACGAGCTTGAAATAACGCACCGCGCGCTCCTCCAGCTTTCTCAAAGCCGAATGCTCCAGCATGAGCGCCCGGTAGTGCCTTTGCTGGGAAGCCACGGCAGGATCCGCAAGCTCGCGCTCCACGGAGTGCAACCTGTCCAGAATCTTTTCCACCCGCGCTTTTTCTATCATAATTCAAGTCTCGGAGACGATATCACAACGTACGCCCACCCTGTAACGGAAAAAGGGCGCAGCCGAAAGGCCGCGCCCCATCCCGGACCAGGGCGTGGAACCGCCGCCGGCTACTTCTTGGCCGACTTCGCCCTGTCACCGTAACGACGCTTGAACGAGTCGATGCGCCCTTCGGTGTCGATGAACGTCTGCTGCCCAGTATAGTAGGGATGGCATGCGGAACACGTGTTCACATGCATGTCCTTGCCCGTGGAATTAGTCTCGAACACGTTGCCGCAGGAACAAGTCACCGTGGCCGGCCCGTATTTCGGATGTATGTTCTTTTTCATTTACAAAACTCCTTGCTGCTTATTGTATAGCCGCCTTGGCTTGCTCCACAAGCGAGGCGAAGCCCGTTGGATCCGCTATCGCGATCTCGGAGAGCGCTTTGCGGTTCAGCTTCACGCCGGCCTTCGTCAGCCCCTCGATGAAACGGCTGTAAGTGATGCCGTTCGCGCGCGCTGCCGCGTTGATTCGCGCGATCCAAAGACCGCGGAAGTCGCGCTTACGCAGCTTGCGGTGCTCGGTCGCCATGACCATCGCGCGGTCCACGGCCTCCGTTGCCTGGCGGAAACGCTTGCTGCGGCCGCCGTAAAAACCCTTGGCCATATCTAAACGCCGACTGCGACGCTTACGTGATGCCGGTGCATTCGTTGCTCTTGACATTTCTTTAAATCTCCTCTTTCTTGATTGACTTTAGTACCGTAACCCGCCCTTTACGACGCGAGCAACTTCTTGACGCGTTTCTGCTCCGGCCCGGAGAGAACCGCCATCCCGCGGAGATTGCGTTTGCGCTTGCGCGATTTGCTGCTCGCCAGATGGCGCTTTGCTGCGCGCGTGGCGAGCACCTTGCCCGACGCCGTTACTTTGCAACGTTTCGTCGACGATTTGTGTGTCTTCTTTTTTGGCATCTTAATGACCCCGTTTGCGGCGGAAGGCCGTTTTCAAACCACCCGCCTGAATTACTATTGGGCACCTCTTAACGCACAGCCACCGGACCTCGGCTTACGCAACACCAGCCCCCGCCCTTTTTTCCACTGTTCGCTTCCAAAACGCACGGAGTACGGCGTTCGCCAGGCATTATTCAACACCCGGCCGGCTGCAGGGAAGAGCAAGTTCCGGCATCGTCGGGAAACTGGTGGAGCGGATGAGATTCGAACTCACGACCCCTACGTTGCGAACGTAATGCTCTACCAACTGAGCTACCGCCCCAGCGCCTCTGACGTGCAAAAACGGAGAACAAGCTACCATTTCCCGAATCCAAACTCAAGATAAATTTTCATGCCATGCCGTTCTACGGTTGTTTTGCCCATGGCAATACGCTACAATGCGCGGGTAATGAGAATCGCGGTAATCAAACCATCACGACTTGAAGGCGCCATCAAGGTTCCTCCTTCGAAGAGCCTCCTTCACCGGGGGCTCGTCTGCTCCGCATTGGCAGGCGATCTCGACCTGTGTGCCCTGCCCGATCACGGCGACATGTCGGCCGACATCTCCGCAACTCTCGATTGTATACGCCGAATAACCGCCGCGCGGGGGAGCAGAGGAGCTGTGGAGATTAATTGCGGCGAGTCTGGCACCACGCTGCGTCTGCTGGTGCCGGTGCTGGCGGCGCTAGGCATCGAATCTCACGTGACGGGCGAAGGCAGGCTACCCACGCGTCCGCTCGCCGAGTACAAGGAGGCGTTCAATGGCCACGGCATAAGGCTGGATTTCCCCGGAGACGGCAAGTTCCTCCCGCTCTCCATAAACGGCAAGCTCACACCCGGCTCTTTCACCCTCCCCGGGAATATCAGCTCGCAGTACGTCTCAGGGCTTCTCATTGCGCTCCCGCTCCTAGACGGCGATTCGCAGATAGTCCTCACATCCCCGCTCGAATCCGAGCCGTATGTGGATATGACGCTCGATGTTATGCGCCACTTCGGCGTGACTGCTAAACGCTCTGCCGACGGATATTCGGTGCAAGGCTCTCAGCGCTACTCTGCCACGAGGCAATACAAAGCCGAACCCGATTTCTCGCAAGCGGCCTTCTGGCTCCTCGCCGCGCACCTCGGACACGGTGTCAGGGTGGAGACTTCGCCTCAAAAGACTTCTCAGGGCGATAGCGCCTTCGCCGCGATGCTTGCGGAGCTTGCCAATGGCTCGGACT
Organism: Lentisphaerota bacterium; assembly: GCA_022837245.1. Lineage (GTDB taxonomy): Bacteria > Verrucomicrobiota > Kiritimatiellia > RFP12 > UBA3636 > JAAZFF01. The sequence continues at coordinate 2,337 of JALHHX010000006.1, read as the reverse complement.
ATGAATACGTGATCGACGTCGCCAACACTCCGGATCTCGTTCCCGCCCTCGCCGCTGCGGCTGCCGCTTCGCCGCGCACAACGCGCATCGTGAACGCGGCGCGTCTCCGCCTTAAGGAGAGCGATCGCATCGAATCCACGATCGCCATGCTGCGCGCGTTCGGAGTTGAGGCAGAAGCGCTCCCTGACGGCCTTGTGGTGCATCCCCGCGCGCTTCCGTTCGAAGCGTGCACGGTTGATGGCGCGAACGACCACAGGATAGTGATGGCGGCAGCGATGATGGCAACGCGCGCCGACGGCCCTGTGACGATTAACGGTTGCGGTGCCATAAATAAATCTTATCCAACTTTTTTCGACCATTTCAGACAAGCAGGAGGAAGCGCGCATGAGTTCGATGTGGGGTGACAATATAAAAATCAGCCTTTTCGGTGAGTCGCATGGACAGGGTATCGGCGTCGTGGTCGACGGGCTGCCGCCTGGCTTCGAGCTCGACATGAAGAAAATCGCGGCGCACACCAAGCGGCGCGCCCCGGGGGATTTTGCATGGTCTACCAGGCGCAAGGAAGCCGACGAACCAGAGATACTGTCGGGCTTTTTCAACGGCAAGACGTGCGGGACGCCGCTCGCAGCCGTGATACGCAACACAGACACGCGTTCGATAGACTACGCAGACCTGACGGCCAAGCCACGCCCCGGTCATGCGGACATAACGGGGCGCATCCGCTACAAGGGCGCGAACGACCCGCGCGGCGGCGGCCATTTTTCCGGACGTATCACCGCCCCGCTGACTTTCGCGGGCGCGATCTGCATGCAGATATTGGAATCAAGCGGCATCGAAATATCGGCGCACATATGCGAAATAGCCGGGATCACGGACTCCGGCGCCCCCACCCCCGGCGCGACACCCCCGAGCAAGAAGACATTCCCGGTTTACGATGATGAGCGCGGGGTGCTGATGCAGAAGGCGATCGAGGAGGCGTTCTTCAAGACAGATTCGGTTGGAGGCGTGGTGGAGGCGTTCGCTCATGGATTCCCGGCAGGGTACGGCGATCCGTTTTTTGGCAGCATCGAAAGCCGCGTGGCGTCTATGTTCTTCTCAATACCGGCTGTGAAGGGAGTCGAGTTTGGAATTGGCTTTGAGGCGTCGCGCCACAGGGGCAGCGAAAACAACGACAGCCCCGTCATGGCGGAAGGCAACGTCGTCTCGCGCAAGACAAACAACGCCGGCGGCATAGAGGGCGGCATATCGAACGGCATGCCGATCGTGGTGCGATGCGCGTTCAAGCCGACATCATCCATTGCTGCAGAGCAGGATACAGTGAACCTCAACACCATGACTAACGATAAATTGTCCGTCCGGGGGCGTCACGACCCGTGCATCGTGCCCCGCGCTGTTCCCGTAGTGGAAAGCGCACTCGCGATCGTACTGCTGGACGTCCTTATGGGGCCGCGTCTTGGTTAGACAAGATCGGTGCCAGGGCATGCAGTGACATGGTGATGGCATAGGCATCAGCAAGCGGCATGCGCTTGGTGGCGTGCTTCGGCCCCCAGGGGTCGGAGTAGATTATTTCGCTCGTCTTGTCGTTGAAGCCGGTTATTAGGCGCAGGTGGCCGCCGCTGGTGTATGGAGCGATGTCGGGCTCCGGAGCGATCCCGAGCACGACACCCCAGATTAGAGGCGTTTCGCCTCGGACATGTCCGCGCACGGTCTTCGAGAAAGCGCGCAGGTCTCGCTTTGTGGCGGTCTGACGGAGAATTTCGATATCGGCATTTGCGAACGTCTTGGAGAGGTCGATATGTTTTTCATTGAGCCCCAGCGCGGGACTGTCGCGCTTCGCCGCTATTGCATTGTATTTCGCGATTATGGCGGCGTAGCGCGCGTAATCGAAATCCATGATCGCTTCAACCTTGAGATTGTACCCGGCGCAGATTTTGGAGACTTCTTCGAGCATTTTGCCCACATCTGTGCCGTTGTCGTCTGTGCTTCCAGCCCGTTCGGCGAGTATTTTCTGCTCTGCTTCGATACCATAGTACCGCAACACGCGCACCATTGTTGCGGGCGCACAATACGAACGACCGATTTGCAGCACCATTGGGATGCCGGTGATACGCACGTCGCCGCTGTCTGACTCGAAAACGCGCGCTTGTGCGCACAGCGCGTTTGCAAACGCCGTGACAAGCGGAATGATTGCTGCAACGCGTCTATGCGCTATCACACAACCCCCGGGAACTTTTCGGACTCGGGATCCACGACGGTTTTCATTTGCCTGGCAACAAGAAACGCTGGCGGAGTCAGAAGCACTCCTATGGCCGCACCTGCACTGTTGGCAACGAAATC
>JALHHX010000473.1 GCA_022837245.1 Lentisphaerota bacterium | reverse complement strand
CCTGCACCAACGAGCACGGCCGCAACCAGGGCGCGCTTCTGAGCCATCTTCTGAATGGTGTTCACGAGGTCGTAAGGCTCAGTGTTTTCTACCAAGCCGCTGGGCTGGCTGGTAATCTCTGGCGCATTGTCGGCAAACTTAGCACCGCAGCCACCCTTCTTGGCGTAGCACAACCAACCGCCGCCGTATTCATCCTTGCCCTTGATGATAGTCGGCTTACCGCACTCCGGACACACGCGCTCCGACTGGCGATAGCGGTATTTCTTCTCGCGGCTGTTGCAACTACCCTCACCATCTGCAAGTACGTTGCCGCTCTGGTCATGCAAGGTGCAGCGATAGCGGTAGTAGAACAAGCCGCCGGTCCAGTCCTCGCGGGCTTCCACAACCTCAAACGTCGGGCGCAGTCCGAACAAGTAGCACAACTTCTCAGCGCCAGGCTTTAGCAATGTCGGCTTGTCCCCGGTTCCTGGAATCTTGCCGAAGTCCAAGCCTTCAACTAGCACCTCTTTGGTAGCCTGTACCAAGAGATTATGGCGGGCTTTCAATGCTGCCAACCGTCCACTTGCTGCTTCAAATACATCCAATGCCATCGTATCCATCTTTGAGCCTCCTTGCTCCTAAACTAGAACTGCCACAAATCCGCGCGCGTCTCATCGGCGTCGCGGTAATCCTCAGCGTACCACTCCATGCACTCCCGCTCCGAGTGCGGGTGCTCAGCGAGCGACAGCCCGCACACAGGGCACTTGCCGGAGGGTACTTCGCGCTCGCACTGGTTGCAGTAGATCGTACCGCGCACCTCGTACAGATTGCCGCCGCACTCAGGGCAAACGCCCCGGTCANNNNCACTTGCCGGAGGGTACTTCGCGCTCGCACTGGTTGCAGTAGATCGTACCGCGCACCTCGTACAGATTGCCGCCGCACTCAGGGCAAACGCCCCGGTCAAACTCTGCCTCAGCCCATGCCGCAAACGACTGCGGCGTGATGGCGGATGCGCCGCACGCCTTGAGGTTGGCGGCTACCTGGATGCCGCTCAGCCGCCGCTCGACCGCTCGCACCTGCCGCATAGCCTCTGCGTATTCGGCGGCCAGGTCTGGCTCGCCTTCCATCATGCGCAGGCTATTGCGCAGCACGTCCAGCGTGTCGCGCAGCGCTTGCTCTTCCGTGGGGACTGGGCGAGCCTGAACCGGAACGCCCATGCCGTTGACTGAAAGCGGATTCGGATTAAATGCCTGTGCCATCGTGTGCCTCCTGTGTTCCCTTAACTATCCTTATTATAAACCTATTATAGAATATGTCAATAGGTTTTGGCACGAGTTTCGAAAACTCGTGGAAAGTGTTGGTTTACGTTCTACTTTTGTTCTATTTCTGGTACGCTGGATGCGCTCTGACCACCTCCTCCTCGCACGGAAACAAGCGCGCGCGGGCGTCGTCCTTGCGGGCGTCGTCCTCGTCCTCTTGCAACTGGAAGCCGTCAAACGCCAGTTGCGGATCCTGCTCCTCGAAGCACAACAGCCCCAGGTCATCCATGACGGTCAGCGCGTGCCTGACGTCGCACGGGCGCAGGTCGCAGAGGCGCGCCAGGTCCAGGACGGTCACGCCGTCGCTCGCGTGCTCGACGATGGCGGCATAGATGGTGCGGGCTTGCGCGGCGGTCTTA
>JALHHX010000145.1:12139-13846 GCA_022837245.1 Lentisphaerota bacterium | reverse complement strand
CCGACCGTCCAGACGGTGCTGAGAGCGGCGTCGTTGATTGCGGTTTTGCCGGCCTGCATGTATGCGATGAAAAGCGCGGCAGAGATCGCGGCGAGGAGTGCGCCGAGTGTGGGAGAAAACCAGTCGAGACCTTGCGCTATGGCAAGGAACTGTGCGAGTCCGAGTCCGGCCAAGACCGAGTGCGAGACGGCGCCCGCGACATACGTGTTGCGGCGCACGAGTGTCAGTGTGCCGACCGTGCCACATGCGATCGATGCGGCGGCGGCGGCAATGAGCGGGAGCTCCATGACTTGCGGGATATAGATCATACGCGGAAAATCGCGCCCATTTTCTTGCCGAGGAGGACGCTGACGCCGACGATGGTGACTGTGAGAAACGCCATAGCCCATACGCCAAGGGCGGATGCGATGTAGCGCCCTGTGCCGAGGAGTTGGAATAGCTCGTAAATCGTCTTGGTGATTGGGTAGAACTGCGCCTGTTGGGCTAGCATGAGGCTGTCGGAGACCTCGAGCATGCTAAATGCGAATACCAGGAGGCAGCCCGCGATCAGGTTCGCGGTTATCAGGGGTAGGGTGACGCGGCGCATTGAAACGGCAGGGGAAGCGCCAAGGTTTGCGGCGGCCTCTTCGAAGGTTTCGGAGGTCTGTTGCAGGCCTGCCACAGCCGAGCGTACCATGTAGGGTAGGCGGCGTACGGCGTATGCGATAACAAGGAAGAGCGTTGGGTTGACGCGAACATCGAAGAGAGTCGTCCAGAACGGGTTGCCTCGCACCCAGCTCAGATTGGAGAGCCACGAACTGATGGCGAGGTAACCGAACGCCATGACTAGTCCTGGGACGGCCAGCGGGATCATGGCCATGGCATCGAGTATGCCTGCGCCGCGGATTTTCGAACGGACCACTATGAAAGCGATTGAAAGCCCGAGGGCGATGTTGATCGCAAGCGCCAGGGATGAGAAAACAAGGCTGTTGCGGATTGAGAGGACGGTCATGTCGTGTCCCAGCGCTTCGGCGTAGTTTGCCGTGGAAAATACGGACGGGATCACCGACTGGTACCACGAGCCAGGTCTGGCGAAGCTGGTGAGAACCACGCCGATGTGTGGGGCTAGTGCGACTACGGTGACGAGGACGAAAGGAATGATCGGTAAGAACTTGGCTGCACCGCGCGGCCTAGTGGGGGTGAAAGAGACGGCAGCCTTGCCTTGCATCGCGTACGATTGTCGGCCGAATGCGAGCTTGCCGGCGGCGTAGATCATTACGCTGACTGCTAAGACAACGAACACTAGCGCGTACGGGAACGGGTTCGAGCCGATTTCCTTGAGGGCATCGAACACCTGCACTGACGCGCACTCCGTGTAGTTCAGCATCAAGGGGGCGCCGAGCTCGGTGAAGCTCCAGATAAAAACGATTGTGCCGCCCGCGAAGACTCCTGGCATGATCAGGGGGAGGGTGATTTTGAAAAAGCGTTTGAGCGTCGGGCAGCCGAGGTTTGCGGCTGCCTCCTCCATCGCGGGATCCACGTTGGCAAGCGCGGCTGTGGTGTTGAGATATATAATCGGGTATAGGGACAGCGACTGGATGGCTATGACTCCGAAGTAACGGGCTTGGCCGATCCAGTCGATTGAAGTGCCGAGCAGGGCGTTGAGCGCGCCGTAGCGTCCGAGGATCTGTGTCATGCCTATTGCGCCGACGAACGGAGGCAGGATCA
>JALHHX010000145.1:0-12083 GCA_022837245.1 Lentisphaerota bacterium | reverse complement strand
AAATCGTATTTGTGCGAAATCCACGAGAGCGGGAGGGCGATCGCCATAGAAAGCAGCGTGGTGCCTATGGCGATTGAGAAGCTGTTGGCAAGTCCTTCGGAGTAGATCGGGTTCTGAAAAACCCCGAGGAAGTACTTGAGGGTGAATTTGCCTTCCACCCAGAAACCGCCTTTCACAACAAGGGAAATCGGCAGTAGAAAAAGAATGCCCAGCGTGGCGGCGATTATGGCGGGGAGAATGTAACGGTGAAGCTTTTTCATTTCATTCCTGTCTTTTCTTCCGCTTTCGCGCAGCCAAACCACCGGTTATGGCAATGTGGTTATGAAGTCCTTGAGACAGAGGCGCCCGATCATCTCCACGTCCTGCGAGTGTCCCGAGCGGTATGAAACAATGATGCCGGCGAAACGGCCTTCGTCAAGCAGCGCCACGGCGGCCAGCAGGTCGAGCGTGGCGCGATGCCACACGGCCTCGAGGGATTTGCCTTCGAAAATGAGCTTGGGTTCGTTGAAGTATTTCTTCTTGCCGTGTATGAGAATGTTGGAAGTCGTGTAGCCTAGGTTGCGGGTGTCGGCAAAAAGTTTGCCAATCGTTTTTGTGTAGATATATTGACTGTAAGGGGCGTTCGTGCGTGCCTCGGCACCGGTTTTAAAAGTCTCGGGTGTCACGTCGAAAAGAATGCGCTGCTGGCCGATAGCTGTCTTGAAATCGACTGCGCAGTCGACTCTTAGGCCGTACTGGCCTGGTTCCGCCGGCAGAAACGTGAGGAAATCGCCGCGCGTGCCTCCGAATGTGACCGGTTCTTTAACGGTGATGAACTTAGCCGGTTCGTCTGTTTCAGCTATGCCCGCCTTAAGGACTGCCTCGACAAGGTCGAGGTTGCCACGGTCGAATAGCGGTGGGTCGCCCGAGTCGGTGCTGATTAGCATGCTGTCTATGCCCATGCCGACTTTCAGGGCGATTATGTGCTCGACCATGCGCAGGTAATTGTGCGCGTTGCCGCAGCGCAACACGATGTTACGGGCAGTTGTCCACACGTTTCGGATCGAGACCTTGAATGGGAACTGCTCTTCGAGGTCAGTGCGGTTGATCCACCATCCCTCCTCCGCATAAGGGGAGAAAGTGAGAGTGCTGTCCTTTCTGTCGCTAAACGTGGCATGTCCCGACACAGACTGCGTGCCGACGACCGTCGTGTGCTTCATCGGGAACGGGTATGGGCCTTCGTTCAGCACGATGTGGTCGATAGGTTGCTTCTTGAGGTTGTCGACTGCCCTCCGGACTGACTCAATGTCGCCGCCGACGAGCTTGCCGATTTCATAATCAGGTGTTGTCATATTTTGCGGTTGTCTGAAATGGCGTTATGCGCCGGCAAGTCTGAACTGCTCGACTAGCATGCCGCCGTTTTCGAACTGCGCGCGCACCATGTCGCCTGTGACGACGAGGGTTCTCTTTTTCGTTTTGCCTTTTACCGACGCGACCTCGTACATGACGTCGGTCATAAGTTCTTCCATGATTGCACGCAGGCCGCGGGCACCCGTCTTGCGCTTGAGGGCTTCCTTTGCCATGGCGCTGATGGCATCGTCCTCGAATCTGAGGTCGATGTTTTCCATGGCGAACAGTTTCCGGTATTGGCTTGTGAGGCAGTTGCGTGGTTGCGTAAGTATATGCACCAAGTCGCTTTCAGTAAGCTGCGAGAGCACGGAGACGACAGGTAGCCGCCCGACGAACTCCGGTATGAGGCCGTATTGGATCAGATCCTCCGGCTCGGGGCGCGGTGCCTTCTTGCTTTCGCTATGGAGCGACTGCGCTTCGCCCGTGAACCCGAAATGCTTGTTCGCCGCGCGTCTGTTCATGATGGCGTCGATGCCGATGAACGCACCGCCGCAGATAAAGAGTATGTTGGTGGTGTCGATTTCCAGATAACGCTGCTCGGGGTGTTTCCTTCCGCCGGAGGGGGGAACGTGTGCCACAGTCCCTTCTAGGATTTTGAGGAGCGCTTGCTGAACGCCTTCGCCTGAGACGTCGCGGGTGATGGAAACGTTGTCCGTGCGGCGGCCGATCTTGTCGATCTCGTCTATGAACACGATCCCCGTCTGGGCCTTCTCCACGTCCATGTCTGCCGCCTGCAGGAGGTTTAGAAGGATGTTCTCAACATCTTCGCCGACGTATCCCGCCTCGGTGAGAGTGGTGGCGTCGGATATCGAGAATGGCACTTCGAGCATTTTAGCGAGCGTCCGCGCGATCAGCGTTTTCCCGGAACCGGTTGGACCCAGCAGAAGGATGTTGCTTTTTTCGATTTCCACGTCATGGAAATCGTCGAGCGGCACGTCCTTGTTTTCCCCGAACAGACGTTTGTAGTGGTTGTGGACGGCAACGGAGATGACTCTCTTTGTTTCTTCCTGCCCTACAACGAAACCGTTAAGGAATTCGTGAATTTCTTTGGGAGTAGGGACGATCATTTTTGTTTTCTTGTCGGAATCGCTGCCATATGGCACTGGATTCTCGCTATTGAAGCTTAAGTCAAGTCCCTCCTCTTTCTTTTTGTCCGCTCTGACATCGTCAGCCATTTCCTTGTATGTCTTGGCCTGGATGGATTCAATGTTGTCGAGTGCGCTTTCCAGCAGAAGTTTCTGCTCTTGAAGGCATTTTGGGCATATGAATTCGTCCTGGAATGCAATCAGGTTGGGCTCAAGTTCCGAGGGCACGCCGCAGAATGTGCATCTGTGGTTGCGGTCACCTCTATTTCCTGTCTTTCTAGTCGCCATCTGCTCAGTTGCCTTTTTCCGGCTTTGCCGACGCTGATCTGGGTGCAAGGACTTCGTCTATGATTCCGTAATCCTTCGCTTCCTTAGCTGACATGAAGAAGTCGCGGTCTGTGTCGCGCTCGATCACGTTCATAGTCTTGCCAGTCGCGTCGCGGAGTATTTTGTTCAGGTATGCGCGGTTGCGGATGATCTCGTCCGCCTGAATTCGGATGTCTGCTGCCTGGCCTTCGGCTCCTCCGCTCGGCTGGTGGATCATAATGCGCGAGCTTGGGAGTGCGAAGCGTTTGCCTTTGGTGCCCGCTGCAAGCAACACGGCACCCATGGAGGCTGCCTGGCCGATGCAGTATGTGGCGCAGTCGCACTTGATGTACTGCATCGTGTCGTAAATCGCGAGGCCGGAAGTCACGACACCCCCCGGGGAGTTGATGTAGACTGAGATGTCTTTCTCGGCGCTCTCCGACTGCAGAAACAGCAACTGGGCGATGACCACCGTCGATACCGCGTCGTCAATCGGACCGCCGATGAACACTATGCGGTCCTTTAGGAGACGCGAATAGATGTCGTAAGAGCGTTCGCCGCGTCCGGTCTGCTCTATTACAAATGGTACGTACTGTGAATTCATTGTTTTATCCTTTCGTCTGTGATGCCTCCACGTCCCATGGCGCTACGGGCACTCACTCTAGGGGTTGAGGGTTTTCGTGGGTGTGGCCTTCTCAAGCAACGCGCCCAGTGTCTTTTCCCTCGTGGCGTGGGCATGGAGGATTCTCACGCGCGCCTCGTCCTTGAGCACCTCCTTGGCTTTCGCTTCGCTTAGGCGCTCAGCTTCGAAAATACGGTTAACGAAGTCGCTGAATTCCTCGTTGCTGAGCTTTATTTCAAGTTCCTCGGCGATTTTATCTAGTATGAAACCGCTTCTCATTCTTGAATCAGCCTGCTCCCGAGCGGTTTTCATGGCCTCTTCCCGGCCTTTCTCAAGCTCTTCTTTCGGAACCCCGCGCCGCAGGTTGTACTGAATGATGTCTCCGAGAGTTTCTTCCGTTCTGCGTTCAAGCTCCGCCTGCGGGATCTCGAACTGCGTCGACTTCAACAGGTAGTCGGAAATTTGGTTGATGCGCCGGCTCCTGTCGCTGTGCAGCGCCTTGCTCTCCAGGAAAAGGCGCAACCGCCCCTTGAGCTCATCGACGCTTTTCAACTCCAGTCGTTTGAGGAACGCCTCGTCCAGTTCGGGGACTTCGAGGTGGCGGCCCTCGACCACGGTGATTTTATATTCGGCTGTGATACCGCGAAGGCTTTCCTTGTGGAAATCATCGGGGTATTGGACGGTCACTGTGAATTCTTCGCCCAGCTTTTTACCGGCGAGTCCGTCGGTTATTCCCGGAACCGCGTAGTATTTGCTTCCGACTGTGCACCACGAGTTTTCCTTATTACCGAACGTGGCGACGTCGGGAACCACCTCTGCCAGTGGCTTGCCGTCTACTGTGGCAGTGTAGGAGATGCAGAGCATGTCGTCCAGCGCGGCCACTGTGTCCGCGTCGAAATCCTTGAATTGCGCCATATTGCGGCGCATCGACTCCACCTCGGCATCAACTTCTTCATCGGTGACCGCGGTGTCCGCGTCGTCAACCGGTATACCTTCGTATTTCGGCAACGTGAATTCCGGCAGCAGATCCACGGTGGCTACAAACTCCGTCCCTCCGTCATCCGTTTTGCGGACGTCGGTTACATCAATAAGCTCATATACCTTAAGCTCTTTTTCTTTCACCGCCTTCGCGTAATACTTGGATATGACTCGGTTCATGGAATCCTGCGCTATGTCCGCGCCATACTTGCGGGCTATCGCCTCGCGCGGCGCTTTGCCTTTGCGGAATCCAGGGATGTTGCCGTTCTTTATATACGATTTGGCTACGACCTCTTCTTCGGCGACGGCTTCCTCTTTCGTGACGGTGCAAATTATTTTTATCCGGCTTTCTGATACGGTGTCTAGTTCAATATTCATTCGTTGGTTGCTTTAACGTGTGGAAATCAAGTTGGAAATGTATCATGAAACACACCTTGACGGCAATTCCAAATTACCAGCAGTGTGCAATCCTTGTGCAAATTTGCAGGGATTGAAGAGGATCCCGGGCTATTTGGGGCTAGGAGGTAATGGCGATTTTAAAGGGGGCGGGGTATAGGACATAGGCACAGGCAATCCTAAGCCTAATCGTACCCTTTGTCACCAAGCATCGTCTGCAATCAGCGTTTCCCGAGAGCACGGAGCAGAACGGGGATGTGGCTGTGCTAGCGGTGAGAAGCGTGACCCGCGTTTTACCCGCCCGCTTCGCTAGGCTGTCAAGTGAGGCGCGCTTCGCTTCGTCGCGAAGCTCTTTTTCGTACAGCCTTGCGAACTCGGGGTACTGGGAGCGGTCAGCGTGGAAGCTCTTGCGGATCTCGGCTGAGGGCGTCACATCCTTAAGCCATTCGTCGAACGCTGCGTTGTCCTTGCTAATTCCGCGAGGCCAAAGTCTGTCCACAAGCACGCGGTACCCATCATCAGGCGAGACCGGATCGTAAACTCGTTTCACGGAGATTCCCGTATTTGGTTTATTTATTGGGTTGCCGGCTTTTTCGCCAGTATGTTTCTTGTCGTTCATTGCGCCCCTCCTTTGTTGAAGTTGGACTTTTGTTTTGACGGTGCGCATTATGAAGCATGCGTGAAAATAAGTCCACCATTAGGTTCTCGATTAGCGTTCTTTATCTGACTACAGGTCGTGGCCACAATAGGAGAGGTTGAAACTCTTGTTGCAGATGGGGAAGTCAGAGATTTGCTCGCCGCGCAGGGCCAACGCCAATGCAAACCAGTTGCGGAATGACGGGTCGACGATTTTATAGCGGCTGAAACAGCTGGCGGCGTCGGTTACGGCTATATGGACGAGTTCGCCACGCCAAGCTTCCACTACGGATACGGCAATGGTTTCCTGGGCTAGAGGTTTGGTTGGAGCCGGGGTGACGTCGGTTAGCGGATCGGCGGCGACTGCTTCCAAGACCTCGTGAAGCCATGCGTGCGAGACGTTGATTTCGTGGCGGCGGATTTTGATGCGCGATAGCACGTCACCCTCAACAGTCGGAAGCATAGTTAAAGGGAACGGGAATCGCTGATCCGCGGACTCTTCGTCAGAGGCCGTCAGGTCGAAACGAGAGTCTATGGCAAGACCTGAAGCACGCGCGGCAACGCCCACCGCGCCGATTGCGCGCGCATCTTCGGCTGAAACGGTGCCGGTATGTTCGAAACGATCGAGTACTGTGGCCTCGTCGAGCATCATGTCGAGGGCGCTGTCCAGATCGCGTTTTGAGCGTATCAGCCAGTCGCGGATTTTAACTGCTTTCTCGGATGTGAGACCGGTTCTCATACCGCCTGGAACTATGACGTTGCGGCCGAATCTGTTGCCGGCGATTTCCGCCGTCATGTTAAGGTATTCGCCGCGGATGCGTCCGCAGTAAGAGGAGGTGGGAAGGTAAGCGACATCGCCGGCAAGGGCGCCGAGGTCGCCAACGTGGTTGGCTATGCGCTCAAGTTCGAGCAAAATGCGGCGCAGAAGGAGCGAGTCTCTGGAGGCATGCGTTGAGGAAAGAGCCTCGACGATAGTGGCGTAGTTGGCGGCGGAGGCAGCGGTGGTGTCACCTGCCGCAGTTTCTGCGAAGTGGATGGAAAGCTGATCAGGACCGCCTTCGAGCATACGTTCGATTCCGCGGTGCTGGTCCGAGACATTGGAAGCGGAAGTGGCCGGGTTCGATGACGCCAGCATGGACGGGGCCTACGGCGACTTCGTGGACGGCTGCCCCATCGAGCTCGAAGTATGTCGTGACGGCTGGTTCTATCGTGGCGTCGGCGGCGCGGCTCCAGGCGTCGCGTGAGGGGTCGATCGGTTTGTGGTAGCGGACGGGTTTAAGCCATGGATGCCCCTTGGGGACTATCCCGTATTGTTCGGCTATTTCCCGTTCGAAAAGGTGGAGCGCGGGGATGGATGGAGTGAAAGAAGGGTATTCGTATGCGACGGGGGTCGAAGCGGCGAGGAGAGAGTGCGATCCGGCGTCGGCGAGGATAGCGAATAGACGGTACGGCATTGAGTCATTGCGCGCGGGGTCGAACGGCATCGCGAAAAAAGCAAGGATCCGCACGGAAGGGGTGGCGGTCAGCTCGACTATAGAAGTCCGCAGGAGTTCGGGCGTGATGATCGGAATTGCGCCGATGTCAGTTTGCGCGGCGTGCTTGATGGTTATGAAATTACAGAGATTGATCATGGCGTTTAAACTAAATCGGCAGCGTAATGGTTAGGAATGCCGCTATTCCTATGGCGGTGACCGCGGCTATGATTCCTAAAGGGACGGCGTATAGTGCGCGCGGCGTCTCTCGCGGCTGCGTAGCGGAGTCGTCAGAACTGCCCATCGTCATTGAAATCATTGTGTGGGACATCCCGCAGAACACAATGAAGAGAAGGAACAATATGACACAGCCGAGCACCAATCCGCCTTCAAAAACAAGAGAAAACTCGGTTATGAAAAGCGGGGAGGGCGGAGTTCCACAGATTAGAAGGATGCCGATAGTCCACAGGGCGGCGTTGACGGGCATTTTTGCAAACATGCCGTGTATGGATTGTACGGAGCGAGTGCCGTATGCCAGCAGAATGTTGCCGGCGACAAGGAAGAGTGTGGTCTTGACAAGCGAGTGGAATGCGATGTGCATCGGGAGGAGTTTCGAGCCAAGTGCGGAGAGAATCAGCACCAGTCCCATGTGTTCGACGCTCGAGTAGGCGAGCATTCGTTTAAAGTCGCGCTGTCGCACTATGAAGATTGCGGCGACGGCGACGGAAAATACCCCTAGCGCTATCATTAGCTTGTCGCAGAACGTGGCTACGGATGAAGGTGCGATGGCGCGGAAGCGGGTGATGGCAAGAAAAGAGCAGTTAAGCAGCGAGCCCGAGAGGAGGGCGGAAACGGTCGCCGGGGCTTCGCTATGTGCGTCTGGCAACCATGTGTGGAACGGGGCGAGGCCCATCTTCGTTCCGTATCCCGCTATGGCAATAATGAACGCTGCTTTGAACCAGACCGGGTTGAAAGAATCGCGCGAGGCGTGAAGCGCGGCGAAATCAAGACCGGCGGCGGTTCCGCCTGATAGCTGCGCAGAGTGCGCCATGAGCATTGTCCCGAATAGGGCGAAACCGATGCCGACCGAGCAAATCAGCATGTACTTCCACATCGCTTCGATTGAGCCGGCGTTGCGGTGGAAGATTATTAGCGGAGCACTGAGAAGCGTGGTTGCTTCGATTGCCACCCAGAGAAGACCGAAGTTGGAGGCAAGGGTGACAACCGTCATAGATCCGAGAAAAGTCGCCATGAAGGCTAGAAAAACGTTCTCGCGCATGAATGCGGATTCGTCGCCATGCGATTCGAGTTTGCGTTCTGCGGGAATCCACTTGGTCGAATGTATGGAAACAAAGAGGAACAGCAGCGACGTTATGGCGAGAACCGTGGTCTGGATCGGGTCTTCCGGCGTGTATGCTATGTAGCGTGAAGTTGAAACGTTGACACCTGGCAAACCGAACTTGGCAGCAGTGAGCAGGTAGAACGTCAGTGCCGCATGAGAAGCGCCGCATAGCGCGAGCAACGTGCGTGCGAGTCGTCGGCGCTCTCCGCAGAGCGCTATCAGCATAGCGAAGGCGAAGGGGAGGATAGAGAGCAAAAGAAGAAGCATATCAGTGTTCCTCCCCAGGTTTGTCGCCCAGGAGGTTGAGCTCGTCGGCGTTGATGTGTGAAAACTCGCGGTTTATGTGGAAGATCGCGATGCCCATGATGAAGACGAGCACGAAGACGTCGAGGAGTATGCCGAGTTCTACGAATAGCCCGTATTCGAGCATTATCCCTGTGCCAAACACCGCTATGCCATTCTCGAACATGAGAAAGCCGACGACCTGTGTGATGGCCTTGCGTCGGGCGATAATCATGAAAAGCCCTGTGCAGATAGTGGCGAAGGACGTAGGCGCCGCGAGATTGGACACGATGCCCTCTGTGAGGTTGAACCGCGATGCGACGAGGAACGACAGCGCGGTCATGGAAAACACGATTGCGACGGATGCCGAGTAGCCCACGAAAGGTTCTATTTCACGCTTCACACCGACATTGTGCACCACGTATGAGAGCAGGTATGGCAGAGCAATGCCCTTGACGGCGAGGTTCATAGCCGAGGCAAAGACAACGTTCAAGTGCGGGAAGCCAGGCGACCAATCGGCAACCGCAAGCGGCAACAGCCCGATAAGCACACCTTGCAAGGTGATGACTTTTATGCAGCGCATAAGACGGCTTGAGCCGGCCATCATTATATTGGTCAGCAGTATTAGCGCCAAGATTACTTCAGTTAGTTCAATCATTATTATATCTTAAAGAACGAGAAAATCATTATAGCCACAAGCGCCAAAGCAAGCGCGCCTGCGAAAACTTGTGGAACCTTCAGGAAGCGGAAGCGGGCTATCACTGATTCCACCACGCCGATGACGATTGTCATGATGAAGACGCCCGCGAAGTAGAGTAAGGTCGGTACAATCGATGATGAAGGGTGGAACGGCAGAATGAGCAGGACGATAAACGAGACCATGAGCCAAAGCTTGATCGCTGACGCGTACTCGATCAGGGCGAAGTCGGGGCCTGAATTATCGAGCACCATCGCTTCATGCACCATGGTCAGCTCAAGGTGCGTCTCGGGATCGCCGAACGGCACACGGCTGTTCTCCGAAAGCAGCGCCACAAAAAACGCCGCCACGGCGAGCGCCATCGATGTGCCGGTTTGCGACCATGCTGTAGAATCGAAGCCGTTAAGGGCACTGGAAAGACTGAGTCGTCCTGTGAGCATGGCGAGGAATGCAATAACCGCAAAAGAGACTGCTTCGCACAGCGCCGAGAACTGAACTTCGCGCGAGGCGCCCATGCCTTCGAACGCGGAACCGGTGTCGAGGCTTCCCAGCACGGTCGCCATGCGTCCGGCGGCAAGAATGTAGAAAAAGACCACAAGGTCTCCTTCGAACGCCAGCGGCGACGGGGTGACCCCAAACGGCATGAACAGCGCCGCGGTCAGCGTAGCTGCAAGCGAGAGGCTCGGTGCCACAGTTAGAACCCAGGTGGAGGTTGTGCTCCGCACTGTGCCTTTCCGTAATAGCTTGGCGATGTCGTGGTAAAGTTGCATAAGGCGCGGTCCGTGGCGTCCGGCGTAGAAGGCCTTGGTTTTGTTGATGATGCCTGGCAGTAGCGGGGCGAGCAGGAGCGAGAGTATAAAGCAGAAGTACCACATGGCGTCAAATCCCCGTCTCGTGCAGTTCAGCGCACGCATGCCCATCGTGTGTGTGCGATGGTGTCAGTTGTTTGGCTTCAGCCAGCATCCCCCAAATGAGCATCGCCGCCATGGCTAATACCATGGCCAGGATGTACGCATGCAGATGACCCGATTGCACTGGATGGATTCGCCTTGCCAAGCCTGAGAATCGGCTGAAGACGGGTCTCCATAGGAAGCGAATCCCGACATCGGGCGCCTCCAAGTCGGCGGAGGCCTGTTCGGGGAAGAGCCCCGTCGGTTTCACAAGGCGTCTGACCGGATGCACTAAAGGCGAAAACAAATCTGCCAGCGGCTGTGTGAACGATGTACCAGTGTATGCCATGCGTGCTGTAGGCTTCGCGTAGCCGCAGTCCCAAGTTGGCCCGGGGATGTGATCCTCCGAGCGCGGAAGCAACCGGAATCGCACGATCAATACGATGACGGCGATGAGAAGCATTGCTGCGAATGCGATGAAAAGATTCAAAAACGCCCCTGCGAAAGAGTACATTTCGAGGCCTGTGAAAACCCGGTGCAACACAAGTGGCGCGAGGAAGGCCGAGCAGAGACTTAGTAAGAAAAGAGTTCCGGCAGAGTGCGTCATAGATCGCGGCGCTTCCGTTGCGTAGACGGCACATTCGGAACGTGGTTCGCCAAGGAACGTCGCTCCGATCGCCTTGCTGAACGCCGCCACGGCAAGCCCGCCAACAAGCGCCAGCGAAATTGCGGCGCCGATACATCCAGCGGCGAGCGGTCCGTCACCGTTCATAACGCCAAAGAATGCCGCTATGTATATGAAGAATTCGCCGACAAACCCGTTTAGGGGAGGCATGCCGCTGATTGCGGCGGAATTTAGCGCGAACAAGGTGCCGGTTTTCGGCATCCGCTTCATGAGACCGCCGGTTAAATCCATGTCGAGAGTGTCTGTGGACTTGAGCACTGCACCCGCACAAAAGAAAAGGCAACCCTTAAGAAGGGAGTGGTTGATCAGGTGCAGCGCCGCGCCGGTGAAACCGCAGGCAGAGACTGCGGGAAGTTTGTTGGCGATGCCAAGGAACCCGAGCCCGGCTGCAATGGCTATGACACCCATGTTTTCGATGCTTGAAAAAGCGAGGAGTCTCTTTAAATCCTTTTGCGGCAGGGCGAAAATGATGCCAAGCAACGCCCCGGCGATGCCAAGCACCAAGAATGTCCACCCCACGACTTCGGGAGGGATAGAGACGAGCCCGAACTTGAAAATGCCGAGGAAACCCAAGTTGATCATTGCGCCGGACATGATGGCCGATATCGGCGCGGGGGCAGCCGGGTGAGCTTCCGGCAGCCACACATGGAGACCCGCAAAGCCGGCTTTGAGCCCGAAGCCGAGGATCGCAAACACGAACACAGCGGTCGCCGATGGAACAACGGCGGCGCGGGCGGCGAACATTAACATTAGAAACGCTGCGCCAGCATGGCACGCTACGAGGTATATCCAGGTTGCCCGCATCGAAGAGGGCGATTTGTAGTTGAACGCAACGAGCGCAGCGCTCGCAACGCCCATTGTCTCCCAAGCGAGGAGAAAGAGCACTGGCGATTCAACCGTTACAACCGCGAACATCGCGGCGAGCATAAGATTGAAGAAGAACCAGTAAAAATTTGCGCGTTCGGCGCCGTGTCCCTTCAAATAGCCGATGGAATTCACAGCAGCCGCAATGCCGAGCACTGCGATAGGGAGCATAAAAAACAGTTCAAAAGCTCCGGCATAGCCCGGCACAGACCACTTCAGCGAAAGAAGAGCGTGGAAAAAGGGCATGGCAGCACAACCAACGCAGGCGGTTATACAGCCGGCAACTGGCGCGTGTTTTGGCTTTAGGGCGGCCGATATTAGTGCGCCAAGACACAAAAACAGGATAGGAATGAAGATCACTTTGGTGGTTCCTTAAAATTCCCGGCCCATGAGGCGTAGCAGCGCATCGAGGATAGTGGTGGGGTGGGGCGGACACCCG
>JALHHX010000144.1 GCA_022837245.1 Lentisphaerota bacterium | reverse complement strand
AGAAGCTTCAGTGCGGAGGGCCGTGGAAACCGCAGGCAACGGGCTCATGGCTCTGGGATCTTGTTCGTTGCGGGCCAGTCTAAGCGCTTCTTAAGTTGGAACAATGCGTGTCTGCGCATCTTGGGAAAGAGGAGCGGGTCGTTAACCATAGTCACGAGATTGCTCTCGGAACTTGTCCATGTGAGTTCCATCAAGGCCAAGTGAGACATGGTTTTGCATGGGGCCGCACCAGTCTCGTCCGGCTTAACTGCGTCTCGGAGCGTCGAATAAAACGAAAACTCTGGAAGCACCTGGGTATAACTGCTAGACTTGTGCAGATAAAAAACATACGTATTTCGCATTTAAGACGTGAAGCTTTCCAAAATCCTCAAGGACGTCAAAGAGAAAATCGGTCCCCTTTGGTGGTACGCCGTGATAATTTTCTGCGTGCAGCGGTTTTCCGACGTTCTTAACGTGTTCGCCGGTTTGTGGCTAGTGCCGAAATACGTTCCACAGGCGGAGCTCGGCGCTGTTCAACCGCTGGCTCAGATTGGGGGGTTCCTTGGATTCCCGCTTGCGGTTCTCGTCACGCCGTTTATAAAACTGCTCAACAAGCACGCAACAAACGGCGATCTGGGCAAGGTGAAGGCGCTCCTGCGTGATGCAATGATTTTATCCTCCGTGTTTTTCATCGGGATAATGACCATTGCTCGAATCTTCTTGCCGTCCATTCTGGAGTTCATGCGCGTGGAGGACGGGCTACTCACGATGGCCGTCGTGTTCGCCAGCGTTCTCGGCACACTCGCTCCTGTTTTCAGCGGTGCGCTGCAGGCGCTCAAGCGCTTCCGGCTCGTGTCGATATCCGGCCTCTTCTCAGCCCCACTGCGCTTCGCCACGCTTCTGTTCGCGCTGCCCGTGCGTGGCCTGACAGGATATTTCGTGGGACAAAGCGTCCCACCCATGCTAACCATTGGTGTAACGGCAGCGGATTTCTTCCGCAAGTTCGGGCGCAAGGTTAAATGCGAGCCGTATTTCCGCAAGGATTTGCCTCTGTTCATGGCTTACCTCATCCCGCTCTCATGCTTGGCGCTTGCCGGCAACCTGAAGGGCAGTCTTGAGATGCTGACCTTGCGCAACCTGCCTGACATACATTCCGCCGCACACTACCACATAACCCGCTTTTCCGACATCGCGACTTATCTTGTGAGCCCGGTGCTTTTCGTGATGTTCCCCCTCATCTCGGAGAAGTTCGAAAGCGGTTCCAAAACCCACCGCATGTTAATTCAAACCATCGCGTTTACGCTTGCCGTAGGGTTTATTTTTTCGGTAGTCCTTGCGTTAATGGGGCCATGGATTTTTTCTTTGCTCGAGATGTGGCGTGATTACAGCTCGTTTACTGGCCTTTTCGGAATCGCCACCGTCACTGCCACGCTCCGCATGGCTTCCAGCTGCTTTACAACGCACGAAGTTGCCTGCGGCCGTTTCCGCTACGCATTTTACATGGTGCCTATAAGCCTTCTTGAGGCGGCTTTCTACTACCTAGTACTTCGACATCCTTCGGTCCTGGGCGTCTCAATCGACACTCTGGGTGAATTTTTCAACGTTGTGTTCGTCTTCACGTTGATCCCGTTCATCGCCATGACAATCGACTTGTTTTTGGAAAACAGGCGTAATGGGACAACCTGTCGCGTAATTGATTAGTGTTTTAATAGACGCGATTCGACAACCTTCCAAATTTCATCGGCCACATCGAACTGTTTTTTCTCGCCGTCAATTACAACTATGCGGTCAGGTTCGCGCTTGGCAATTTCCAGATAGCCAGCGTGGAGTCTATGATGAAATTCAATTGGTTCTCGTTCAATGCGGTCGCGCGCGCCGTTGCTCCTTGATAGCACTCGTGAAAGACCTAGCTCCACTGGAATGTTTATCAAGAATGTCAGCGCTGGCTTCACTGGTCCAGTCGCGAAATCATTCATTTGGCGTAAGGCCTCCACGTCGAAGCCACGGCCATATCCCTGATAAGCTAATGTTGAATCGGTGAAGCGGTCAAGCACCACCCATGCGCCGCGCTCGAGTGCGGGACCTAGTACGTAGTGGCAGAGTTGCGCACGGCTTGCGCAGAAAAGCAGAGCTTCGGTGGCGGGGCTGATCGGTTCGCCAGATTTGTCGTTCTGAAGGATGTCGCGAATGATCTCGCCTGTCGGCGTGCCGCCCGGTTCGCGCGTCGTCAGCACTTCGTAACCGAGAGAACGCAGTTTCTGCGTCAACATCACGGCCTGCGTGCTTTTGCCACCGCCTTCAACTCCCTCGAATGTTATCAGCTTGCCTTTCATCGCTAAAGTTCAGGCACTTAGCCCTCTGATATGATCTTCTCGATTGCCTCGGTTGCCATTTTGGGGTTGGCCTTGCCCTTGCTCATTTTCATTACTTGTCCAACGAGGAACTGCAGTGCCGCCTTTTTGCCGCCTTTGAAGTCTTCGACCACCTTCGGGTTCGCCCCGACCGCCTCCCGTGCGAAGCCTTCTATGGCACCGGTATCGCTGACCTGCGCGAGCCCTCTCTCTGCTACCATGGCCGCAGGGTCTCCGCCTTTTTCGAACAGCTCCTCCAACAGGGTCTTCGCTACGGGCATGTTGATAGTGTTGCGTTCGACCAGTTTCAGTAGTGAAGCGAATGCCGATGTCGTCAGAGGAACGTCCGAGATTTCGGCGTCCGACTGCCCAAGCAGGCGTAGCACGTCGGTCATTATCCAGTTCGACGCATTCTTGGCCGGCGCGCCTTTTGCGACCGCCTCTTCGAAGAAGTTCGCTACTGTAAGCTGCGCGCAGAGCACCTTCGCATCGTATTCAGGAAGACCGTAATCCGTAACGAACCGTTCGCGCTTATGCTCTGGCAGCTCCGGCAGTTCACGCCGCCACTCCTCAAGGAGTTCGTCTGTGAGCACCACTGGAAGCAAGTCTGGCTCCGGGAAATAACGGTAATCGTGTGCATTTTCCTTAGTACGCATCGACGCCGTTTCACCGATCTCGGGATCCCAGCGGCGCGTTTCCTGAACGAGAGAACCACCAGCCGAGAGGACACGTTTTTGCCGATCGATTTCGTAGTTTAGCGCATCCTGTATGTGGCTGAACGAGTTCATGTTCTTGATCTCGATCTTGGTGCCAAGCTTCGTCGTGCCTTCCGGGCGGATGCTGACGTTGACGTCGCTGCGCATGTTTCCCTCTTCGAGGTTGCAGTCGCTGACGCCCGTGTATACGAGGATCTGGCGAAGCGCGCGCAGGTACGCCACAGTCTCTTCAGTGGAAGCCATGTCTGGCTCCGACACGATCTCCATGAGCGCCACGCCTGATCGGTTGAAATCGACTCCGCTTGAACGCGCGTGGTGAGTGCTCTTGGCTACGTCCTCCTCAAGATGGATGCGTGTGAGGTTGATTCGCTTTGTGACGCCGGGCACTTGGATATCAACTCCGCCGCCGAGGCAAAGCGGCTTGTCTAACTGTGAAATCTGGTAGTTTTTCGCCGCGTCGGGGTAGAAGTAGTTCTTGCGGTCGAATTTGCTGTATTTGCTGATTTTGCACCCGAGCATTAGCCCGGCGAGCGCAGTCAACTTGATCGCCTGGCGGTTCATAGCCGGCAACGCGCCGGGGTAGCCGAGGCATATAGGGCAGACATTTGTGTTGGGTTCTGCGGCGAACGTGTTGGCGCAACCGCAGAACATCTTCGATTTCGTCTTGAGCTGCACATGCGTCTCAAGTCCTATTGATACCAAGTATTTAACTGAAGTCATTTCAAAAATTTCCAGATGTCGTCTATTATCAGATTGTCGAAGGTTCGAATATGCGCTGGGGGATTTCCACAACGTCTTTTGGCTTGGCACCGCGTTTGTTGGGCTGCCAAAGCTCCGTGGGCACATGTCCCTTGCCATATTGGCTGCTCTCTGATTGCGGGTGTGAGGGATACTTCAAGGTATGTTGATTGTATGGAATTCGTATTGCATCGATATTGAAGGTGAACTGTTTGCTCTTCCTGAAGTGTAGAATACTTTCATGGCTGCGACCCCAGTCCTGCCCTAGGTTGGCCTTGTTCCTGTAGTGCCAGACGAGCCAGCGGCATGATGTGAAAAAGCGTGATGCAGGATGTTTGATTTCCGCGAGAATTTCAGAAAAACCACAAACGAACAACGTCCCCGCGGGCTTGAGAACACGCGCCGCCTGCTCTATCCATTCCATGGAAAACTGAATGTACTTTTCCTGGCTGGCAAAAGTATCCCATTCCGCCTTGCTTATGTTGTATGGCGGATCGGCAAACACCAGCTCCACGCTTTCAGAGGGTAGGGTTTTCATCCAGGCTACGCTGTCGCCGATCCATAACTGGCCGTTTTTGTGTTTGTAGAACATAGCGGGCGCATCTTCGTCAGCAGGACGGTTTTCGTTGAAAACTCGCTCTCCTTTTATTTGTGGCTGCCCGAAAAACACTGGTATTTCTTTCCGGCGTGTAAATGATTGTCGTCGGCGTCTGCCAGAAGTGAATTCTGCGGGACTCACGTCGTAAGCCCTTCTTCCTCAACCAATGCTTCTACGCAACTTCCCGCCCTGAGCATCGCCACTTCCCCGAACGATGGCCCCAATATCTGCAAGCCCACTGGCAGCCCTCCCGCCGTCTTGCCGCATGGGATCGACATTGCGCAGATGCCTGCGAGGTTCGTCGAAGCCGTGAAGATGTCTCCCAGGTAGGCTTTAAGAGGATTGTTCTCAACCGCCCCAAATTTGAATGCGGGTGCCGGTGTCACCGGCGTCATTATAACGTCGCATTTTTCGAACGCCTCTTCGAAGTCGCGCCTGACCAGTGTTCTGGCCTTGAGCGCGCGGTTGTAGTATGCGTCGTAATACCCGCTACTGAGCACATAGGTGCCGAGTATGATCCTTCGCTTCACTTCAGCTCCGAATCCATCGGTGCGCGACCGGTCGTACATTTCCTGGATTCCGCCTTCCGGCGAACCCCGTCTAGTGCCGAATCGCACACCGTCGAACCGCGCCAGATTCGCTGAAGCTTCTGCTGTCGAGCAGATGTGGTACACGGCTATTGAGTATTCGGTGTGGGGTAGGCTTATATCAACCACTTGCGCCCCAGCTTTTTCGCAGGCTTCTATGGCAGCCCGCACGCAGGCCATAACCTCTGGATCCACTCCATCCACAAAAAATTCTTTCGGCATGCCGATGCGCAGCCCTTTGAACGTTGCTCCAGCGAGTGCTGCCCTGTAGTCAGGGACCGGAACATCAAGCGTCGTCTGGTCATGCACGTCGCGCCCGGCAATCGCTCCCAGAAGAACCGCAGCGTCCTCTACCGTCTTGGTCATCGGCCCAACTTGGTCCAGTGACGAAGCGAAAGCCCCGACTCCAAAACGTGAAACGCGTCCGTACGAAGGTTTCAGTCCCACGCAACCGCAGAATGATGCCGGCTGGCGGATCGATCCTCCTGTGTCAGAAGCCAGAGATGCAATCGCCAAGCCCCCCGCAACAGCTGCCGCCGAGCCGCCGCTGGAGCCGCCCGGCACCCTGTCAAGAGCGGCGGGGTTGCGCGTCTTCTTGAACGCGCTGTTCTCGGTGGAACTCGTCCATGTTCACACGTCCGGCAGGGATTGCGCCAGCGGCCTTAAGCTTGGACACGACTGTTGCGTCGTAGGGGGCAATGTAACCCTCCAAGATCTTGGACGCGCATGTGCATGGCTGCCCTTTTACGTTGAAGAGGTCTTTCATGGCCAAGGGAATGCCGAGCAGATCTCCATCCTCTCCGGCCGCCCTGCGTTTGTCGGCCGCAGCTGCGCCTTCAAGCGCTCCTTCCTTGTCGAAAGTCAGATACGCCCCGATTTCGCCGTCTTTAGCCGCCACGGCGTCAATCACCGCCTGTGTCAGCTCCACCGACGAAAAATCTTTCTTGCGCAACCCATCGGCTGCGCCGCATAGCGTCATATCCGCAATATCAAGATGCATTGGCGTTACTCCACAATCTTCGGGACTTTGAATTCGCCCCCGGTTCTCTCGGGCGCGTTGGCCATGACGGTTTCGTGGTCAAGACTCGCCTCGTTCACGTCTTCACGGAACACATTCTCGACAGGCTGGCCATAAAGCGTGGGCTCAATGCCGTCAACATCCAGCTCGTGAAGCTTCTGCACATACCCTAGAATGGTGTTTAGCTGCCCTTGGAACTTGTCCATCTCTTCCTGCGGCAAGTCGAAATGCGCCAATTCGCACACTTTTGCGACATCGATAAACGTGTCTGAATTTTCTGCGCCCATATTTACTCCAAATCCACTAAAAACTGAAGAGGGTATTATGACATAAAACTAACGTTCCGTCCAAGGAATATGAAGATCCAGAACTTTCCCCATTTTTTGCAGTCCTGCTTTAAGTTGCCTTGGAGCCGGTGTCGTGCGCCTGCGGTACACGGCGCGCAGAACGGGGCGCTCTCAAACACCACGCCGCAGGCACCCCTGGCTGTGCCCGTGCCGCCGGACGTGCGGGGCCTGCAAGCAAGGGACTGCTTGCGGGAAGTGCTTAAAACCGTTGGGACAGAAGGTGCTGGGGTTTAGGTCGTCCCGGGAACGCCGAGCTCCTGCTCGGCAATGCGGTGCGGTGGCCACCCCTTCGCACCATTTGTTCGCCAATCATTTTACTCACTTCCTGCG